>JBILPR010000401.1:0-3807 GCA_044373795.1 Algoriphagus sp.
CAGAGTTTCACTGAGTTTTTGTCAAAGTCACTTTGATAACCGAAGACTGTGACTGACAACTGAGACTGAATACTGAAAACTGAGAACTGAAGACTGAGAACTGAAAACTTGAGACTGAGACTCGAAGATCGAGGGGCATAACTAAGCATAATCGAACAGATTGATTATTTACTACCCACCCAAAGAAAAAACCATGGCTTTCCCATCTTATTTTTTAAAATAATTTATGAGTATCAAAAGTTTTTTAGTTAACTATTTTTTGTAATTTAGATGCAGATTTTAACAGTTAAACAGGATTTTTCGAAATAGGCATTATTCAACTTGACTAGCCTGTTGGTATTTATTTGTTAATGGCAAGGCTATTGTAATGAAAATAATTAAATTCAAAAGCTCTTAAACCAACTTCCTATGTTTTTTATTTTAGCTACCCTCACTTCTTTTTCTGTCGGATTTCTGGTGACTCCAATTCTAATTTACACGCTCCAAAAGGCTAAAATCGGGGATAAGCCTGGGGGAAGAAAGATCCACAAAAGCTTTATTCCTTCCATGGGGGGAATTGGTTTTGTAGTTGCTTCTGCAGTTGCCATGTCCATTTGGGGCTGGCAATTTCCCCTACCTGACATCCGCTATTTGCTGGGAGCAATCGTCCTGATGTTTTTCGTCGGACTGCGGGATGATATGGTGGAAATGAAAGCAAAACAGAAGATTCTGGGTCAATTAGCAGCAGTGATCCTGGTTGTCATTGCTTCCGATATCCGGATAAAAGATTTGCATGGATTCCTGGGAGTTGGTGAGCTGAATATTATCGTTAGCTACTTCTTTTCCGCCTTTGTTTTACTCGCTCTTACCAATGCCTTTAATTTGATCGACGGTTTGGATGGATTGGCGGGAACTATCGCAACCATTAGTTTTTCATTTTTGGGAGCCTGGTTTCTGCTAAACGGACTTGAAAGCTATGCAGTATTGAGCTTCACCTTACTAGGGGGAGTTTTGGCATTCCTGATTTTCAATTGGCATCCCGCAAAAATCTTTATGGGTGACACGGGTTCCCTGACCCTTGGCTTTTCCTTGGGAGCGTTGGTGATCGCGTTTATGGAATATAATGCGGCTTTGCCCGCCGATAATCTTTTGAAATTTGAACCGGTATTTTCTGCGGGCATCGCGCTTATGATTTTCCCGCTTTACGATATGGCAAGGGTTTTTACCAGAAGAATCAGCCAGGGAAAAGGCCCCATGACTCCGGATAAAAGCCATGTCCACCACTTTCTGATGAGAATGGGCTTAAAGCATAATCAGGTGGCTTTGTTATTAGGAGCGCTTCAATTGATGTTCGTTTTAATAGTGGTTATTTTCAAAGATTATCCAGATCATTTAGTCCTTCCGATTATTTCTGCTTTAGCTCTTTCATTGGGATTGAGACTGGATCAGGTTACGCTTAAATATGTTAAAAAGAAAGTGATGCTTCAGCCAAGAGTTTTGGAAATGAGGCCGTTAAACTCCAAACCGAAGGTTAAGGTCATGATTGACAGAGAGGATCTTCAAAAGTCGACCATCAATTTGAATTAATGAAAAATAATTCCCCGAAAGGGAAAAAAAACAACCAATATGTTATTTATGCCAATTTTTGAAAGATCTGGTTGGATTTTTGTATTAAAATAGATGTAGATTTAAAATCTAGTCAGCTCATGCTCATTCTATGACATACCAAATCCCTTTATCCTTTCCTGTTTTTGAAGGAAACGAAGAGCTTTACACACAGGAGGCAATTCGTTCGGGGCATTTGGCGACTTTTGGGAATTTCATCAACAAGTTTGAAATCGGGCTGGGCATAAAAACAAAAACTCACCAGACAGTTGCCGTAAATTCTGGTACCTCAGCATTGCATCTGGCAATGGTGTTACTGGGGATTAAAGAGGGAGATGAGGTAATTTGTCAATCTTTTACGTTTTGTGCTTCCGCAAATCCGATTGTTTACCTGGGAGCGAAACCAATTTTTGTTGATAGCGAAAAAGATACCTGGAATATTTGTCCGGAACTCCTTGAAGATGCAATTCTCAGCAGGATAGCCCAGGGTAAATTGCCAAAAGCAATCGTAGTGGTTCATTTGTTTGGTATGCCAGCCAAGATGAATGAAATCCTTGAAATTGCCATGAAATATCAAATTCATATTTTGGAAGATGCCGCAGAGGCCGTGGGAAGTACCTATGAAGGAAAAAGTTGCGGAACCTTTGGGAAGGTTGGGGTATTTTCATTCAACGGAAATAAAATCCTCACCACAGGGGGGGGAGGAGCTTTAATTTCCAATGATACCCAACTCATCAGCAGGGCAAGATATTTATCAACTCAGGCGAGGGAAGATTTGCCCTATTACCAGCATTTGGAAATTGGCTACAATTATAAAATGAACAATCTGTCAGCTGCCATTGGTTTGGCTCAGTTGGAACAGCTGGATGGTTGGGTTCAAAAAAGAAGGCAGATCAACAGTCTATACAAAGGATTATTGGCAGGCATCCCCGGAATTAGTTTCCAGAATGATTCTGAAGAATCAAAATCAAATTTCTGGCTCACTACGATCCTGGTAGATCATGAAATTACAGGCTTTACTAACGATAATCTCAGAATAAAATTTTTGAAGAGTAATATTGAAACCAGGTTTTTATGGAAACCGCTTCATTTGCAGCCGGTTTTCAGGAAACTGCCTTTTTACGGAGGAAGTGTTTCGGAAAAACTATTTAACAGAGGTCTCTGCCTCCCCAGTTCCGTTGATCTGACTCTTCCGGATCAGGAAAAAATAGTAAGTTTGATTTCACAGGAACTCGCAAAATCTTTCAGGTAAGTGGTTTATAAGATTTTGATTAAAAGGATAATAGATTTTGTTCTGGCATCCCTGATGTTTTTAATACTTTCACCTGTTTTTTTCAGTCTTCTTATTTCTTTAAGTGTTCATCACAGAGGAACTCCGTTTTTTCTTCAAAGAAGGCCGGGTTTGAAAACTAAATCGTTTTCCATTTTAAAATTCAAAACAATGCGTGATCAGAAAGATTCTGAGGGAAATTACCTTTCAGATGAATTTAGAATCACTGGTTTTGGAAAATTGGTCAGAAAGTACTCTTTGGATGAAATACCCCAGTTGATCAATGTGATCAGGGGCGATATGAGCTTGGTTGGCCCAAGGCCTCTTTTGGAAGAATATATTCCGCTGTATTCGGAATATCAAAACAAGAGGCATGAAGTAAGACCGGGAGTCAGCGGTTGGGCGCAGGTAAACGGCAGGAATGCGATTTCCTGGGAAAAGAAATTTGAGTTAGATGTCTGGTACGTCAATAATCTTGGATTTTGGGTGGATGTAAGAATTTTATTTTTGACCTTTTTTAATGTCCTTCTTGGGAAAGGTGTTACACAAAAAGGACATGTCAGTTCAGGAAAATTCCTTGGAAAATCAGTTATGATTTAAATTTAAAAACTCGAAAATATTTAATAAGTAACTTGACAAGAATGTACTACGCTTAGTATTTTATAATATCTTCAATTAAATAAATTTAAAATATCCAACTAAAAGTTTGAAATCTGTTTCTTTATGATTTCAAAGGGGGTTAAATTAATATTAATAAATATTCTTGAATAAGTTCAATTTAATATAAGTATACACTTAACTGGTTTGGTATCATTATTGGAACTGTAAAAAAAGTACTTATTTTGTGAGTCTTCTGGCAGTTTTGAGTAAAGAGGCAAAAAATAAAATTTAGCCATTTGAAACAATCTCTACTATGAATTTTTTAACCCGGTTAAAGATCCTTCCCAGATGGA
>JBILPR010000097.1:0-12934 GCA_044373795.1 Algoriphagus sp.
CTTAGAGAGTCAATTGACAGTGTCTTAAACCAAAGCTTTGAGGGGTTTGAATTCTTAATAATAGATGATGGATCATGCGATGATTCTGTTCTTATTATTGCCACGTACAAAGATCCTAGGATTAGGCTTATCCAAAATGAAATTAACCAAGGAGTAGCATATATTCGAAATATAGGTTTGAAAGAAGCAAAAGGAAAGTATCTGGTTTGGATGGATTGTGATGATTTGATAGATGCGTCTAAATTTCACAAACAATTATTATTCTTAGAGAAAAACCAAAAAATAGGTATTTGTGGGACTTGGCTTGAAAGATTTAGTGATGGAAAACGGAAATTGTCTACCACATTTGCAGATCCTGAGCTTATTAAATCTGCTCTTTTTTTTAAACCTGCTGTTCTTAATGCTACCTCTATGTTAAGAATGTCAATGATTAGAAAAAATAATTTAATTTTTGATACTAGATTAATAGTGGCTGAGGATTATGACTTTTTTCTTAGGTCTAGTTTTTACTTTAAGATTTTTAACTTATCGGAAAAATTATATTATTATAGAGCTTCTGAGTCAAGTATAATGAAAAAATTTGAAAACAAAGAAGACAAGATGTTTGAGTTTTATAGTATAATATATGAAAAAGCTTTTTTTATTTTAAAAATTAATCCTACAACGGAAAGATTAGCTTTACATAGGAAGATGGGTTCAACTCAACTTTTTGATGATTTTATTGAAGTTGAGAACGCCTTTAATTGGCTTATTTTTCTCAAGAATCAAAACGTAAGTATTCGATTTTATGATCAAGTTTCTTTTTTGAAGGTTTTAGGTAGTATGTTTTATTTTTTATCTAAAAAATCTTCTGTTCTGGGTTTAAAAACATTTGCTTTCTATTTTTCAAATAGATCTGAATTTGGTGTTATTGAAGGAGATTCTGTTATCAAACTTTTTATCAGATGTTTGATCCGCTACAATAAGTTTTAATTTCTATCCTTTAATTTATAAGAAAAGTATTTTATTTATAATAAAGAACAATTGAGAAATCATATTGGTGATTATAAACTATTCAATATTTTATCCGGGATTACAGTTTTACCTATATATTTAATGAGGAAGGAAAAGAAAAAATGTTTTAAAAAAATTTCATTGCATTTAAAAAAAAGAGGGCTCAAATTATTTGAATATTTCCTTTTAATTTCTTTGTTAAATTCTGGATTAGAAACAGATATTTATAATTTGGTTTTTGTAGTCTAATTTTCTTGATAGTTCTTTCTTTATTTTTTTTGATATTACCCATCTAATTAGGAATAATATAAGAACAATTGGTGGTATTTACATTAATTTTCTTAATTTTGTCCTTTAATTCTTATTAAAAATCAGATCTTTTTTTTAAATTTGAATCGGTAGGAAGTATACAGATTGGAAGAATTTTGATAAAATGTAATTTTCATTTTATCCCACTTGGATGATAAATTTTTTTCAAAATATTCCAATTCAGGAAATGAAAAGAATTTTGCTTTATTTTGGGACACTAGATTATCGAAATATTCTTTAATTTTTAATAGGGATTTTACAAATTCTAACTTGAGATTCTTTTAATAGATAAAATAATGCCAATAAATTTATTAATAATAGGTTCTGGTGATGGAAATGAACCTTCCGAGTTAATAGAATATATTACATCCAATAACATGGAGGATACTGTTTTAGCACCTGGTAACATCCAAAATAGGTAATTAAATTCTCAATTATAGGGATTTTTTGATATTCCAGTAACTTTGTATTATCAAAATCAACTACCAACAAAAATATATGAGAATCTCTTGTCATGGTTTCCCCTAATATTAATAGCTACAAAAGCTAATGAAAAATTAATCGACAAGGATAATGGCTCTTAATTCAAGAAAATTCAGAATCGGTTAAGAAGTTGTCGTAACAGATTTATTTTAATATTCTAACATATGATCTTATCTTAATTTATGGAAATAGCAAATAACATTCGTGGAAGAATATCGTAATTATTAATGGATAGCCTTATATTAAGCCTTTCGTTAGAAAATAGGTTGGATCAATTTATATAAATATTAAATAAGATATAAATGAAAAATATTCTTTATATTACTAATATGTTTCCGACTGAAGGGAATCCCTTTTTTGGTATTTTTATTAAAGAACAAATTGAAGCAATTAAAAAAGATTTTTTGTTTAAGGAAGAAGTTTATTTGATTAATGGATTGCATAAATCAAAATTTGAATACATAAAAAGTATTTTTATACTTCCGTATTTGATAAAAAGAAATAAACCCGATATCATTCATATTCATTATGGAATTTCAGGATTATTTTTACTCTTTTTTAAACCTAAAATCCCCATATATTTAACTCTTCATGGATGCGATTTTCAAGATCACGGAAGTAATAGATGGCAAGTATGGATCAGTAAGTTAATTGCAAAAAGAGTAAATCAAATTTTCGTTCAAAATCAAGAGATGAAAGATTTGGGAGGCTTAATTAATTCTAATATAGAAATTTTAACGTGTGGTGTTGATACTAGTTTTTTTGACCCTCTTAGGTCCAGACCAATCGATTTTAAAAGTAAGGTTATTATTTTCCCTAGTAATCCTCAAAGAGAGGAAAAAAACTTTCCTTTGTTTATGAATGTAATCGAGAAGTTACAGCTTGACAATATTATCACTGTAAAATGGATCGACAAAATGAGTAGGGAAGAAATAAGAGATTTGTTATCCTCCGCAGATTGTTTATTAATGACTTCGATTTCAGAAGGTTCTCCTCAAGTTGTTAAAGAAGCCCTGTCTTGTGGTTTGCCAGTTGTTTCTGTACCTGTCGGAAATGTAGCTGAAATGATAGAGGGTGTTCCTAATTGCTTCGTATCCTCGTCTTTTAATATTGATGAATTATATCTTTTAGTTTCAAAATCCTTAATTGGTAAAAAATATGGTATTAGAAATGTGTTTATTGGGAAACGAATTTATGATAATAAAGAGATTGCCGCTAGGTTAGGTGAATTTTATCAAATTCCAAAAAAGGTCCAGTAAATAAAAAATCAAAAAAAATATTTTCAGTTTTATTTTTCATTAAATTTATTTTATGTGTGGCATTTTAGGTTCTGTAAATATAGATTTTGATCAAGACCTGTTGGATTTGATAAAACATAGAGGCCCGGATGATTCCGGAATTGATTCTTTTTTAATTCGCAATAATTCAATAAAGTTGGCTCAAAGAAGGTTGTCAATTTTAGATTTATCACCTGCTGGTCACCAACCAATGATTTCAAATTGTGGTGATTATGCACTTATTTTTAATGGAGAGATTTATAATCATCAGGAGCTCAGGAATAGGCTCTTGAAAACTGAAGGTTTTAAAGGTCATTCTGATACGGAAAGTATCCTTTACTATTTAATCGAAAATGGTATTAATGCCATTAAAGATTTAAATGGAATCTTTGCTCTTGCTTTTTTAGATAGAATAAACAATAAATTATTTTTAGCAAGAGATCCTTTTGGTGTTAAACCTCTTTACTACAAGGCTTATCGCAATAGTTTGTTATTTTCCTCCGAAATCAGGCCTTTAAAATCTAAATTTAATGAATTAGATAAGGAGGCTCTTGCCTGTTTACTGAGATTACGATATAACCCATCTCCAGATACCCTTTATAAAAACATTAAGAAGATTCATCCTGGACATTACATTGAAGTAAATTTAGGGCTAGAGAATGTTGAATTTTTTGAGAAATCTTTTATAACTAAAGTATCCGCTAGTACTATTTATATAAATAAAAAAAAGGAGGTGGAACTTTATGGCCATTATTTTGAAACGGCTGTCAAGAGACAACTTCTTTCGGACGTTCCTGTGGGTATTCTACTTAGTGGGGGAGTGGATTCAGCCATGGTGGCAGCAATTGCCCAAAAACATTCCGACAACCGATTAAAAGCTTTCACGATTGGCTTTGAGGGTGATCATTATGAAGATGAAATTCAAGATGCAGCAAAAACTGCTGATTTTTTAGGATTGGAGCATTATACCAAAAAGATTTCATTTGGTGATTTTCTATCTCTAATAAAAAAATGTTCTTTAATTGTTGAGGAACCTCTAGCTACGACTTCAATAATTCCGATGTATTATCTATCGGAATTGGCATCAAAACATGTTAAAGTTGTTTTAACCGGGCAAGGTGCTGATGAACCTTTAGGTGGTTATGCAAAGTATAAATCCGAACTATTACTTAATAATATTTCAGAATCTCTTCAAAAGCTGATGAAAGGGTTTCTTGTAAATTCAAAGGTTAAAAGTGAAAAAATAAAAAGAGGGATAAATGCGTTGGGAATTTTTGATGATGCAGAAAGATTTCTAGCAACTTATGAAGTTTTTTCTAATACAGAGATTGTGGAATTGATTGGCCAAAAGGATTCTAATAGCATAGAGAGGATAAAATATTTTTACGATATTCTTGGTTGTAAAAGTAAAAAGCACAGTGTAGAAAGAATGATGGCCTTAGATACAAGAATGAATTTGGCAGATGATCTTTTGAATTATACGGATAAAATAACTATGAATTTTGCACTCGAATGTAGGGTTCCAATTCTTGATTTAGAACTGATAAATTTTATCGAAACCCTTCCTTATAAATCAAAATTAGGTTTATCTAATGGTAAAATTATTCATAAGGAATTTGCAAAAAAATTACTTCCTGATGAAATAATCAACAGAAAGAAAAAAGGGTTTGCATCTCCTACAAGTCTTTGGTTTAAAACTGAATCATCTAGTATAAAAGAAATTCTTCTGAAAAAGAATACTCCTTTTTCAGAAGTTTTTAACCAAAAAAAAGTTGAAGAAATTATTTTACAACATGAAAAAGGATATTTTAAGGAAAAGCAAATTTTCTTGTTGCTAGGAGTCTTTTATTTTCTTGAAAATTTCAATTTGGAATAACTGTACTTTTTTTATTGATAGGGTAGGATTATGTTTTACCTTTAGGAAGGCTGGAGATTCTCTCAGTTAATAAAATATAGGCTTCTTTCCCCTTTTTTATTAACAAATCATTCGACGGCTTTTGTTTAATTTTTCGGATTTCAGATTTAAGTATAGAAGAGCTTAATTCAGGAATATGCAGCATTATCCCTGTTTCTATCATAAATTTATCAACACTGAGTAGATCTCCTTGATAAACAGAAATTGTGGGAATACCGATTAATGCCATTTCTCTGGTCATTGATCCTCCTGCCCCAATAAATATCAAACAATCTTTGGCAATTACACTGAAGTCAATTGGTTTTTCAGGTACTGAAATTCCTTCAAATTGAGATTCTGTATAGTGTTCAAACTGGCTTTTTTCTCTAACGAGTAAAGTTATTTGGTAGGTCTTTTTAAGATCCAAAAGTAAGTTGTCCAAAAAGTTTGTCTTTCCATTATAGTATTGGGCAGTCTGAGGTTCAGGTCTTATATAAATTGTTTTCGGGTTGGATTCTAACCTTAATTTATTTATTAACTCACCTTTTTCCCAAAGATAAATACCTTCTTTTACTCCTGGATATAGACTGGTTTTCTTTTTCGAAGCTCCTTGTTTCCATGCTTTTTCGAGAGGATAGTTTTCGGGAAGGATGATTTTATTAGCAAAAATGAACCCAGGGATATTTCCTAATGCATGCTCATTATCATTGGTATAAATAGATGGAATTCCAAGGAATTTTGCAGCTAATGGAAGGTAAAAACTACTTTGGCCTGCAGCAGCGTCAATATTTTTGTTTTCTAAAAAGCTCACCAGTTTTCGGATTCTATTAGGGTAACTAGTTAACTTTTTAAACAATCCTTTTTCGGCTTTTTCACCAATTACAGTAAATTCCCATCCTTTTTGTTTAAGTATTTGAACTGTATTTGAAGAATCTCTGCACGTAAGAATAAAAGTATGCCCTTGGGAAGAAAGCTTTTCAATTATTGGTTCGAAAAAACTGACTTGCGGTGTGTTGATAAAATCAATCCAGATTTTCATTCTATTTTATTTTAAAAGATTTTTTGGGTGCTGATGCTAAAAAAATTTCAATTGATTCTAGTCAATATGGGTTATTGTTGATAGTATTTAGTTGAATTTTTTGCGCCATACCCATAGATCATTTCAGGTTTAGCGTCATTAAGGACTAGTAAAGGCTGGTTAAATTTCTTGTTTCTACGTATGTCTTCAATCGTCTTCAGCTGTAAATTTCCAGAATAGTTATATCTGAGCATCATGATTGTTACGTCAGCGAATTCCGCGAATATGAATGAATCCGAAACTAATCCTATTGGTGGAGAATCTATAATAATATGGTCGTATGATTTGCTAAGTTCTGAAATAAGTACAGTGAGTTTTTCATCCATCATTAATTCTGCAGGGTTTTCTGGGATTTTACCACAGCCTATAATATCTACGTTCTCGACAGAGACAAGAGGTTGGATAATTGACTTAATTTCTATGTTTGGTGAGTTTAAGTATTCTGAAAGCCCTTCTTTTATTTCCATTCCTAAAGCCGATGCTAGGGCCGGTCTTCTAAGGTCGAACTCGAGGACAATGACGGATTTACCTGTCAACCCAATTGTAATGGCCAAATTAATACTGAAAAATGTTTTTCCTTCGCCGCTTATAGCGGAGGTTACAAGTATGGTTTTGTTTGGTTTCTTATAAGTTATAAAGGCTAAATTGCTTCTGATAAACCTGAATTGCTCAGCAATGAGGTTCCTTTTATTTTTAGATATTGCAATGATCCCTTCTGAAGATTTATTTCTTGAAACCTCTCCCAAAATTGGAACTTTCGTCATTTTTTCGACATCCGACTTGAATTGAATTTTTTCTTGCCATTGATCTTTTATCAATATTAAACCAAATGGAAACGCTAACCCAAAAATTAGACTAAATGCAAATATTATTTTTTTGTTGGGTTTTACCGGGAATTCTGATGCTATTGGTTCTCCGATAATCTTAGAATTTCCTACTGAAGCTGCTGCTAATGTGAGTACAGCTTCTTCTCTTTTTTGCACCAAAAGCAAATAATGTTGCTGTTTGATACTTTGCTCCCTATTTATATCCAAAAGTTCCTTTTCCATGGTAGGCACTTTTGATGCTCTGTTCTGGAACTGGTTGGAGGTTGCCTGAAGACTGTTTCTTGAGATGATCAACCCATTTTTGATATGCTTTAGGTTTCCAACAATGCTATTCCTGAGACTCGAGAGTTGCTGGCTTATGTTGATTACTATAGGGTTGTTCGGCTGTGTTGTCCGGAGCATTCGCTCTCTGTCTTGTTGAAGCTTGTTGAAATCGGAAATTAGCTGGTCGAGTGTCGGATCCGACACCGTCAGCGTTCCAGGCACGGTTTCATATTCGTTTCCGTTCCTACTCATATAGGTTTCTATGGATTCAAGGACATCAATTTGAATGGAGAGTTCTGCAAGTTGTTGTCTATTGGTTGTAGTGCTATTTAGATAGAGTTGTGCCTCTGCCCCAACATCAGTTATAGAGTTGCTTAGTTTGTACTGTTCTGCCTCGTTCTCGATGATTCCAAGATTTTTTTCCAGTCCTATTAGCTGTTCGTCAATAAAAGCAATAGTGTTTTTAGCGGTGATGTTTTTTTCGTTATCTGCTTCATTGTTATAAACTTCAATAAGTTTCCCGAGAAGTTCTTTTCCCTTGACCGGATGTTCCGATAGGATAGATAGTTCAATGACGCTTGCCAGTTTGTTGACGATTTCTACCTTAAGGTTCTGGGCAAGTTCCCTTGCAACAGAAGCGTCTAAAAAAACAACTTTTATCGGCGTCTCAGAGATTTCACTATTGGAAGGTTTGAACTCCTGATTCCTGACTATGGAAAATGTCCCGTAGAAATTTTTAATTTGGTCCCCAAACCTAAAGTTGTGGAGTTCACCCGTTGGCTTGATTAGTTGAAACTCTTCATCGTTTTTGATAAGGATGTTTATAGTATTATCATCTACCTTGAAGAATTCATTTTTTGCTAATGTGGTTATTGTAAAGGGAACCTCATTTCCGTAAATTTCCTTCCATCTCAAGGGACCGTTCGGTATGTAGAAGGCAGTTGATAATCCCATTTCTTCGGAAGCTTTTACCATTAAATGCTCTGCTCTAAGAACTTCTGCTTCGTTTTCAACAGAAGATGAGGAGCCGAATCCCTGAATATTAGTAAGCACAGCATTGGAGTTGAAGTCTGATCCCTTGCTTAGATCTTTGAGTAGCAAGGTGCTTTTTATCTCGTATTCGGAAGTCGTGAAATAGGAGTAGATCAGTGCTAGAGAAACGCAAAAGAAGACTCCTACAGCAAACCAATGCCATTTTTGTGAATATTTGAAGAAAATCATTTTGTAACTGAGCTTTTGGCTTCCATTCTCCTTTTCTTCTTCTTCTTTTTCAAGCTCTTTAAGTATATCCGTAATTTTCATATTCGTTCTTAGTTGTAAAGTTTTTACTGAAATATTTTCAACAAAATTAAAATAAATCGTTGAAATTTAGAATCAGAACTGTCATCAGGGTGAGTGCAGTACTAACAAGGGCAATAGTTGTAGGGTTATTATCTGCTTGGATGGATTTTGTTTTGTAAGGTTCCACGTAGATGACGTCGTTTTGTTGAAGGTAAAAAAAAGGCGAATTGAGTACCTCTTTGTCATTTAGGTTTAACCTGTTTGCACTCCTGATTCCATCTTTTTCCCGAATGACAAGAACATTTTCCCTTTTTCCATAGGCTGTCATGTCACCTGCAAGTCCAAGAGCTTCCAGAATTGTAATCTTTTCTGTCGGGATGATAAAGGAGGAAGGCTGCTGTACTTCACCAATAACAGTAACCTTGAAGTTCATGAACCTGATGTTTATTATGGGATCCTTTACATATTCCTTCAGGACTTGAGTTACTTTACCAATAGCTTCTTGTTTGGTAAGTCCTCGAAGGTTTATTTTACCGATTACAGGATAATTGATGAATCCATCTTTGTCTACGAGATAGCTTTCATTAATTGCAGAGGATACAACTGTATTTGCTGTACCCTGGGAAGGCATTATTACCCCTGCATTGAAAAGCATGTTAGACTCGGGGTTAAGACTTGTGACTGTGATGGAGAGTAAATCATCTTCTTGAATCCTTGGCTCCGACACTGTTGTAATGGGTGATGAATAGCCTCTAACCGGATCCAGATCGGAAAAATATACAAGGTTTCTCTTCGAACAGGAAAGTAAAAAGAGGCAGGAGATGATTAGAAATGAGGAAATATTTTTCATGCGGAATTGTAAAACAGGACTGGGTGGCGTATTAATTATAAAATTTTATTAATGAGGACACTTTAGTAAGAAATGTAATTAATCATTCGATTTTAAATGTAGAGGATAATTAATAATTAGTGAGCTAATTAATACTCAAAACCTTTTCGAGGAAACATTGGATTTACGCCGCTTTTCGAATAAATGATTAACCCCGATTACCATTTAAACAAATTCAAGATAATACCTATTGATATTGAACGGGAATTATTTGGGTAATTTCTTATTAATAGTCACATGATCAGTCCTCATAATTGTTCGATTTCTACGCAGATTTTTCAATTTTCTTTACGTAAAACTGGCATTTCGATGAAAACCAAAATGAGTTTAAGATTAGATTTTAAGTGAATGTGAGAAAATTTTCTTTCGCATTTCAATCGATAAATTGGTTCTTCCTATTACCGTTTGGTCTATTCAAAGAAAAATCTTAATAGATTCGAAAATTCTGGACTGACTCATCTAATTTGAAATACGTGGTGGAAATCCGTTTCGGAAGGAATGATTTTCACATCCTTCCGATGCAGTTGTTATTTTTTACTTTTTTCTTTATCCTTATCGGTGAGTTTCTATGACCAGCACAATTTGAATTTGATAAAAATCAGGCAAGCTTTGAACCTAAAACCTAATTTTTTTCGATAAAATTTTCACAAGTTTTTTGGGTAATTGAATTGTGAAAAAATCATTGAAAAGACGGATTGTGTTTTTATTAAAAATCCGGAGCTTAAAAACTAAATATTTTCACCTTCCATCATTCAAAATCTGCAGTTATCTTACTACTTAAGTAAGTAATGTCTTTTTTGGTAAATCAATTTAACTTAAATATTAATAATTTGAAAACTCTTCCTACTTTGTGACTATTTGCATCAAATTTTTAAATCCAAAATTACGTATTGATTAGAATTTCTTTCCTTTTTTGATCCTGATAATTTATAGTTTCCACAGTATTTTCGATATTTTGCTTTGATGAAGCCCCGAAGAGAATAGATTCAATATTGGGTAAATTGGTCACATATTCTAAAGCCTCAGTTGCCGGAATGGCTCCTCCACCAAGGACTTGCATCGCTATAACTCTACATCTTCCCTCACTCAAGATTTTCTCGTACAATTCTTTACCGCCTGACATTCTAAAATTAACTTTATTGATAGAAGTACAAATAATGGGATTTGTAACTCCACCCTTTTCCAAAACAGCCAGAAGCTTTGGTAAATTCATCGTTATAAATCCTGGCTCCGCGTTGTATTTCTGTTTGATGTACTTCGCGTATGCGACTAGAAACTCATCCATACCAAGTCCCAGAAGCAAGTCTGTGATTACGTTTTGGAGAAAGATAACAGGAGTATTGATCCCTTTAAACATCTTCATTTCAACATCAATCAACAATTCCATTATCGAAATGTAATCTTTGGAGATGAAAGCCACACCGCCTTTAAATAAGGATCCAAAGAAATTACCTGGAACATACTGTTTCAAGGTTCCGACCATGCCCAATTCAGTTACCGCATTTGCGTATTTGTGGGCGTAAGGCATGCATGGATAGATTTTAAAATCTTGGTATTTTGCAGAATCCTTTCTGATAATTTCACAAATATTTGCAATCCTGTCATGGGTTGTGCACATGAAAGTATTTATTCCTAAGGCTCTTGCAATATCGAGTGTTTTGATGATTGCAGAATCATCTTTGAATTTAATTGATTGTGCACGAGATTTTTCGTCTGAAATATGATTTACAGCAAAAAACTGATTGTCTCCAAAAATTATTCTTTCCATTCTATTATAGGTTTGATTGGTTCCTGATTAGTGAAATTGCCTTGTCTGTTTTCCAGGCACTTTCAAATGTATTGATATCGTTTTTTACTTCGCCTTTCACAGAATTGATGAAATAATCTATTTGTGCAGAATATTCTTCTCCTCTTAAGTAAAAATTTACCTCATCCGTTAGATCTGTGACATACTTAACATTCCACCCTTTTGTGTACCCTTTTGGTAAGTTGTCTCCTTTAAAGAAAATTTTTAATTCATTCGCATCCGAAACGATTTTCCCTTCAGTTCCTATAATTGTGATTGAAGTTGACATCTTTCTGTAAGTTTCATCACTCCAGTTCACTGAAATGACCCCTGATACTCCAGATTTTATACTTACTAAGGCATAAACAGAATCGTCTACATTCTTGGAATAGATTGATTTAAGTATTGATCCTTTGCAAGATTCAATCGGAGAAACAATGTCATTAATCAAATCAATTATATGAGAAGCGTAATCCATCAGGCATCCACCTCCTTCACTTGGATCAGACCTCCAAGTTTCACTCTTTTTCTTGATCACAACAGGACCATAGGCTTCACCTTGAAAATGAGTGATTTCACCTATATAGCCATTTTTGACAAGTCTTTTTACTTCCCTAAAAGTCCCGACAAATTTATTGTGATATCCGACTTGGTTTACCAGGCCAGTTTTCTTTGCTAATAGGGTCAATTCATTACTTTCTTCAGGGTTCAAACAAAATGGTTTTTCAGTAAATACGTGAATTCCCCTCTCTAAAAGCTGTTTTACCATGGGGTAATGGTGTTTTGTTGGTACTGAAACAAAAACCGCGTCAGGAAGATATTCATCTACCATTTTAATGTAATCAGAAAAACATTTGAAGCCGCTATATCTTTCCAGGACTTCGACGACCATTTTTGAGGTGTCGCAAACACCAACGATTTCAACACTTGGATGAGCTCCTAAAATAGAAAGGTGGGATAATCCCATTTTTCCTGCTCCGATCAAAGCAATTTTTACCATTTTGTTAATTCTTTTTCGTTATTTTTTAGACAATCTCTTGCGTCGAGGTTAACTCACAACGCAGAATCGATATTCAAAGTACCTTAAATAATATTTAAAATGCAACAAAATGTATTCAAAAAGAAATTTACGATTTTTAGAAGGTTTACTACTCTTTACAACCCATTCATCATGAATTTAGGTGATAAAAAAAAATATCGCCTCTCAACCTCGGAAGAGCTCCATCATCCAATCAACCTCAGGTAAAAAATTTAATACAGAATGGTTTCAAGATTTTTATTGGCTTTATTTTTCCTGGTTTCAATCGTATCCATCCGACTAACCGCATCTTGATAGCAAGAATATTTATTTAGGTCGGTATTCTTCCCGGTTTGAGGGCAGAAGCTGATAAAGGTCTTTTTGTTTATGGCTCTGAATTCGTTCGAATACGCCTTTGAGCCAATCAAATTCGTTGATGTTGTTCTTTTTGCAGCTGGCCATGAAGGAGTACATGGCTTCGTTCATCTCTGCGTCCTGATGTGATCCTGCGAACAGATAAGCTTTTCTTCCGACAGCCAGTTGGCGGACGGCATTTTCCACCGGGTTATTGTCGATTTCCATCTGGCCATGAAGCAAGTACGCGCCCAGCCCTGACCATCTTGTATAAGCATAGGCGAGGGCTTTTCCCATTGGACTTTTCAGCCTGTAGCTATACTGCCCTTCTTCCAGCCATTTGCCAAGACTTTCCAGAATGGGCTCAGCATGCTTCTTTCTTAATTGTGTCCGCTGTTCCCAGCCCATAGCTTCATCTCTCATCTGTCCTTCGAGCAGATAGAGCTTCTGAATTTCGTCCAGCACATAGTTGACCTGCTCT
>JBILPR010000402.1:0-3790 GCA_044373795.1 Algoriphagus sp.
CTGCCTCCCAAACGGTTGCTGCTTCTTCCATTCCCATTTCTTTAGCTTTCAAAAGGTCAGGACAAGCCTCCGCTATATTTCTCATTCGCTGGAGCGTGATTCCCCGGTGGTAGTATCCGGAAGGATTTTCCTGATCGTGAAAAATCGCCATGGTAAAGTCCGCTAAAGCGGAATCCAATTTTTTGGAAATGTACCGGGCCTGGCCTCTTGCCAAAAATACCTCAGCATTCGGACCTCCGATTTCCATGCTATTGGAATAGTCGGTTTCGGCATTGTCCCAATTCTTAAGGGAAGCATTTGCTTTTCCGCGGTAATACCAGGTTTCGATGTCTTCAGGATCGAGCAAAAGGACTTCGGTGAAATCCTCGATTGCGCCTTCCGGATCTGAATTCATCAATCGGAAATAGCCTCTTTGCTTGAAGGGTTCCGGGTTTCCGGGATCTGATTCTATGATCGCTCTGGTCAATTTTTCCAAAGCCTCTTCATTAGCGTTTTCGGAAAGAAAAGCTATTCGCTGAATGGCAAGAAAATGATCCGGATTTATCTCCAAAGCCCTTTCGTATGATTCCAGAGCCAGCTCATTCTTCCCCATTTGAGCTTGAGCTTTTCCTTTTTCCGCATAAAAATCCGCTTCTCCCCGGTCGTAATGGATTGCAGAATCCAAGTAAAAGATGGCCTCTTCATTTTCCTCCAAGGCAATGCTGCATAATCCTAAATGATAAAATGCCTGAGAAGGATTTTCTGTCTGAGCTGTGAAAATCTGGGAAATCCCGCCTCCGATTCCTGATTTTCGATAGATGATTTGAGTGGTTTCTCCGGGAGGAGCGAGTAAAAATGCCTTGAAATCTTCTTTAGCTTTTTCATACTGGCCTAGTCTGTATCGGACTCTTCCTCGCGCCATCAGAGCTTCCGCTCGATCTGGATTCATTTCCAGCAAGATATTGTAGTCAGCAAGAGCAGTTTCGTATTGCTCAAATTCCTCCAGCAAAATTGCCCTGTACCAATATGCTTCGGTATCTCCGGGATGATCCATAAGCCAGGAATTAAAAAGGATGAAAGCCTTTCCATTATCTTTCTCTTCCATCGCTTCAAGTGCTTTGTCGAAACGCTCGGCATCCGGAGTAAGACCCTGGGCCCTGCAAAGGATTGAAATGAAAAAAAGGAAGAGAAAAAGAGAGATGATTTTTTTCACGTTTTGAGTACGGCTTCGCTAAATTTAAGTTCCTTATTTATCCGATTCAAGAACAGATCAAAAATCGTTTTCTTAAAATTTGGGGAAGATTTTAAGATTACTCTTTCACAAAACCATCATTTCCATTTCTTTGTTGGCCTGAATTTTAATGGCCTGATCATCTCTGAAAGGAAAAAGCATTTTTAGATTCTGCTTGTTTTAAAACAAGGAGAACGGATTTGAAATGGAATCGTAAATCATTGAAAATCAATTAAAAAATTTCAAAGACCAGTTTCTGATTTTAGCAAAATTATAAAACCTGTTATTTTGGAGATGGGCATACTTATTGAAATTGGTACAGATTCGACGTAACTTAAATATAAAACCCCCAATGATGAGAAAGTTGACACTAGGCCTGATTCTATTAATTTTTGCAGGCAGTATGAATTTAGTTTTGGCTCAGGACACCACTGCAAGTAAAGGTTCTTTGAGGTCAGGAACCATCGACAGTCAGTTCGAATATTTATACAGTATTTCAAATAATTTCCAAGAACACAAAATTATAAAACGGACAAATTTGGACCTGATCAAGGCGAATGTACTCGATTCCATGAAAACCATGCGTGGCGAGGTGGCAAGCCTAAAAGCCGAAATGGCAGCTAAATTAGATTCTGTAGATATAATCAAAGGTGAATTGGCTCAGGCGGTTTTGGAAAAAGAAGAGGCGATTGCAGCCAAGGATAATTTCAGCTTTTTGGGAATTGGAATTGACAAGTCAGTTTACTCCGGTCTCATGTGGTTATTAGTGGCCGGTCTCGCTGTTGCACTTACCTTTTTCTCGATCCAATATGCCCGAAGTTTCAGTAAAGTGCGGAAAGCAGAAAAAGATCTGAGCGAAGTTCAGGAAGAATTTGAGCAGCACCGAAAAAATACTCTGGAGCGCGAGCGTAAAATGAAGCGTGAGCTGATTGATGCTCAAATGGGCAAGAAGTAGTGCTCTCCCTCAATTGGAAGTAATAATCATTTCCCTCATCAAATTTTGCTGAGGGATTTTTTTTGGCCATCTCAAATCATGATTTTTCTAATGACATCGAGGATAAAGGTCAATCAATTCCTGATTGTTTTTTTGACTACTTGCTCCAAATACATAATTTCCCGAATGAATCACTTTGATGTAGTCGTAGTCGGTTTAGGTGCTGTTGGATCCGCAACGCTTTACCAGCTTTCCGGAACAGGTAAAAAAATCCTTGGAATTGATCGCTTTGATCCACCACATACCTTGGGATCCTCTCATGGGGAAACCAGAATCACGCGTCTGGCTGTCGGAGAAGGTGCAGAATACGTAAGTCTGGCCCGTCGATCTCATGAGATTTGGAAAGATCTGGAAGCCAAAACAGGAGATCAAATCTACTTTCCGGTCGGAGGGATTTTGATGGATTCGGGTATTCAGCCTTGGGGAAAACACGGAGCTGAGGGGTTTTTCGAAAGAACCCATTCATATGCAAAGCAATTCGAAGTCAGTCATGAAGTTCTTGATTCAGCTCAACTAAAAAACCGGTATACTCTTTTTGAATTGCAGGATTCAGGCAAAGCATATTTTGAGTATGAAGCTGGTTACTTGAAACCAGAACTTGCCATCGAAACTCAGCTCACACTTGCCAAAAAAAATGGAGCAGAAATCCTGACCAATTCCCCGGTATTGGATATTCAGAAGCTCCCGGGCGGAGGGCTACAGTTGATTTTGGAAGGAAAAGAAATCACGGCAGAACGAGTCCTTGTTTCAGCAGGTGGATGGGTGAAAGACTTTTTGACGGAAACTGAAAAGGAAGAATTCAAAATCTGTCGTCAGGTTTTGCACTGGGTTGAAACCAGTTCGGATGAATGGAAAAATTACCCTGTTTTTATGTGGGGTTTTGGTCCTTCACCGGAAGATTTTATCTATGGTTTTCCTTCCTTGGATGGTGAGACAGTGAAGATGGCTACCGAGTCATTTGTTGAAACTTCCCATCCGGATATATTGAATAGGGAAGTAAGTCCGGAAGAGCAAAAGCAATTTTGGGAAGAGAAAGTCAAGGGCAAGATTTTGGGCCTGAAATCGAATATTCTGAAGTCGACGGTTTGTTTTTACACAGTAACCGAAGATGCAAAATTTGTGATCAGGCCAATTCCCGGAATGGAAGAAGTCTTGATAGTCTCTGCTTGTTCCGGTCATGGATTTAAGCACTCAGTGGCTTTGGGAGAATTATTGAAAGACAGGCTGACAAACCAGTAGCTGAAATAGGATTTAAGCTTTTCGGGTACTGCTCCTTTTCCTCTCGTGGAATTTTACCGGAATTCCGGTCAAAAATCGTACTTTTACCCCCTCTATTACCCTAAAGACCTAATGGCAAAACAACGAGGAACTGCTTTGGAAGAGAATGAAAAGCGGAAGTTGAACAAGCAGAATTTAAGTAAAATCAGCAGCATTTTTAGATTTATAAAGCCTTACCAAAGCCTGTTTATAATCGGATTGGTTTTTCTGCTTTTCTCCTCATTGACTTTACTTTTTTTTCCTTTTGTAGCCGGCAAACTGATCGATGCGGCTCAGGGGACGGAGTGGATTGTATCCGATATTAATAC
>JBILPR010000403.1:0-3789 GCA_044373795.1 Algoriphagus sp.
AATTGCTGAGCCCTACTTGATACGTATTGCAGTTCTCTACAATGGAATCCTGAGAAGACTCAGGCTGAGTAAAAATCCACTGAATATGCAGACAGCTATGATTGCCCAGCAGAAAATGTTTTACGACAACAAGAAGATTCTGGAATTTCTTGATTTTGAGTTTACCTCTCTTGAGGATACTTTCAAGTGGGCTAAATAAACTTATTTTTAATCTGTGTCGTTCTGAAATCTGGTAGTCTTTTAGACTCTCAACATGCAGTTAGTAAGATTATAAAAATTAACAAATCGACACTTTGAGAGATCAATTTATTTGGTACCTTAAATAAACCATAACTCATCCTAATGACCGGAGATCACGATCACGAATGGGAAAATGATAAAAAGCTGGTAGAGCGATTTGAAAATTCCCTGAAATCAAACCTGGACCTTTATTTCGAAGAAGAAGAACTGGAAGATATTATCCGGTTCTATTTTGACCAGCAGAAGTTCCTCAAAGCTCTCCGTGCAGCAGAATACTGCCTGGAAAAATTCCCCTTTTCTGTAGAAATCAAGCTTCTGAAAGCCCAGTGCTTAATTTTCAATGACGAGCTGGAAGAGGGTTTGAGCATTCTCGAAAACATCAACAATATTTCCCCCAACAATGAGGAGATCATCCTTGCGTTGGCAAACGCCCATATTCTTGCAGGAAGTCTGCGGGAGGGCATCGAATTGCTCGAAAACTTCCTTCCATTGGCGGAAGACAAAGCGGAAGTGTACTATTCACTTGGTAATCTGTATCGGGCAAGCAATGACAATAAAAAAGCAAGCCATTATTTCAAAGAAGCAGTAAAAAGCCGAATCAATCACGAGGATGCGCTTTTTCAGTTGGCAATGATCACGGAGGAAGAGGGTTCCTTTGACGAAATACTCGATTTCTATCAGGAATTTATCGATCAGGATCCCTACAGTGCCGGAGCTTGGTACAACCTTGGCGTCGTTTACAATCGCCTAGGAAGATTTGAAGAAGCGATCAAAGCCTATGATTACGCACTCATCATCGACGATGCATTTGCTTCGGCGTATTTCAACTTGGGTAATGCCCTGATGAATACCGAGCAATATGAATTGGCTTTGGAAGCATATCAAAATACCATCAATTGCGAAGGAGCAAATGCCGAAAACTGCTGCTACATGGGTGCTGCCTATGAGAAGCTTGGCAAAATTGATGAGGCATTTAAATATTTTAAAAAATCGTCTAAACTAGACGAGGAGTATGACGATGCCTGGTTTGGTCTAGGAATGTGCATGTTGAAAAAAGAAAAATTCTTTGAGGCGATTCACTATTTCAAAAAGGCTCTGAATTTTAGCAAGGAGAACGCGAACTATTGGGTCGGTTTGGCAGATGCCGAATTTAACCTTGGGAATTTCCAGGCAAGCTCTGAGGCATATGAAGAGGCAATTAACCTCGAGCCTGGAATACTGGAGACTTATGTCAACCTTTCCTTGATTTATTTTGAGGAAAAAAGATTTGAGGAAGCCATTGACGTAGTGCGCGAAGGAATCGAGGAGCTTCCTGAGGAGTCTGAATTGTATTATAGAATGGTCGTGTTTCAGATCAAAATGGGCAATTATAAAGAAGCGTTTTCATATCTGGAAAATGCATTAACTTTGGCCTACGATAAGCATACGATCTTGTATGAACTTATGCCGGAGCTGAAGAAGCAAAAGGCGGTCAGTAAGCTTATTGCCCAATATCGGGAAGAGAATCCTGAACGTAAACCTTAATATCAAACCAATGAATTATGTGCTGAAGAACATTCCTGTACGGACTGAAAAGCCGCGTACCACGGGGTTCACCATGGCCATGGACAAGGGATTAAGCCTTAGAGCCACGGAGGATTTTGTTGAAAGTTGTTCCGACTTCGTCGACATTGTGAAACTGGGATGGGCAACCTCCTATGTGACTAAAAATCTGGAAGAAAAGCTTGCTGTTTACAGAGCTGCAGGTATACCCGTTTACTTTGGAGGGACACTTTTCGAAGCCTTTATTGTCAGAGGTCAGTTCGAAGATTACCGACGTGTGTTGGAGAAATTTAAGCTTGAATATTGTGAAGTATCTGACGGATCGATCACGCTGAATCACGACAAGAAATGTGAATACATCACAACTCTTGCAAAGGATGTGACCGTACTTTCAGAAGTGGGATCGAAAGATGCCGCCAAAATCATCCCTCCTTACAAGTGGATCGAGCAAATGCAAACTGAATTGGATGCGGGAGCCTGGAAAGTAATCGGTGAAGCAAGAGAAGGCGGAAACGTAGGCTTGTTCAGAGATTCAGGGGAAGTAAGGCAAGGATTGGTGGAAGAAATTTTGACGCAAATCCCGGAAGAAAGAATCATTTGGGAAGCGCCGATCAAATCGCAGCAAGTTTGGTTTATCAAATTGCTGGGTGCTAATGTGAACCTTGGAAATATTAGTCCTGCTGAAATCATCCCTTTGGAGACAATCCGATTGGGACTCAGAGGAGATACATTTGACCACTTTTTGGGAGAGATCAAATTGTAATTCAACCTTACTTAAAACAGGCTGATCGGAAACAATTCCGATCAGCCTTTATTTTTGCTCAATATGAAAATTAAAAAATATCTCCTTACCTACCTGAAAGGCGTGGCCATGGGGGCTGCGGACATAGTACCTGGAGTTTCCGGGGGTTCGATCGCCTTTATTACCGGGATTTACGAGGAGCTTCTGAACAGTATCAATTCTTTCAATGGTGAGAATTTGAAGCTTATTCTCAAGTTTAAGCTTTTGGACTTTTATAAAGCGGTCAACGGAAGTTTCCTTTTGAGCCTGTTGCTGGGGATCATGACCAGTATTTTTTCAATGTCAAGTTTGATTACTTATCTGATGAGTGATCATCCGATTCCGCTTTGGTCGTTCTTCTGCGGATTGATTTTGATCAGTGCATTTTTGATTTTAAAAGACATAACCCGTTGGAATCTTGGTGTGATATTGTCATTACTGGCAGGGACCTTAATTGCTTATTTCATAACAGAATTGCCACCTACCAGTACACCTGATGCACTTTGGTTTACGTTTGTGTCAGGTGCGATTGCTATTTGTGCGATGATTTTGCCAGGAATTAGCGGGAGCTTTATCTTGCTGATTATGGGTAGATACGAGGGAATTCTGGAGGCAGTAAACAACAGGGATATTCTTACTTTGGCTGTGTTTGCATTAGGTTGCGCAGTCGGAATTCTGTCATTCAGCAGGGTTGTTTCCTGGCTTTTGAAAAATTATCACGCCATTACCATTGGTCTCCTAGCGGGATTTATGTTAGGATCCGTAAATGAGCTTTGGCCGTGGAAAATCGTCACCGCTTATCGCACCTCCTCAAGTGGAGTGGAGAAACCATTTTTGACTGAAAATATTTTTCCGGGGACTTATTTGGCGCAAACAGGAATCGAACCGCAGATTTTGTTTGCAATAGCTGCGTTTATTTTTGGAATCCTTTTGGTTTTTGGAATAGAGAGAACAGCAAATTATCTGAAGAAATCATGAGAAAGTTTGGGCTGATAGGTTACCCGCTGGGACATTCATTTTCGAAGAAATATTTCATCGAAAAATTCGAAAAGGAAGGAATTACCGATTGCAGTTTTGACCTGTATGAGATACCTCAAATTATGGATTTTGAGAAGGTTTTGTCAGAAAATCCAGAAATGGAAGGAATGTCGGTCACGATACCTTACAAGCAGGATATCATACCATATCTCGATGAATTGGATCCCGCTTGCGAGGCAATTGGTGCT
>JBILPR010000404.1:0-3784 GCA_044373795.1 Algoriphagus sp.
GGATTCCCAAATAGCCGAAAAACTGAACCTGAGTGAATTGACAGTAAAAACCCAACATCGTATTCTCATTCAAAAATTGAAATCGCAAACCAGTGCAGACTGAGGAATCAATTAAAAAGAGCGTTCCTTCAGATCTATATCCTGACCAAACCAGTAACCTTACCTTCCATTCTTTGAAAACTATCTGACTTGAACCAAACCCGGATTCGCCTTCTTCATATTGATGACCACCTGCTGTTTGTGCAAGGAGTTTACTCCCTGCTTTTGGATGAGGAAGCGGTTCAATGGATGGGAAATGCCTCCACGGTGGAAGAAGGAATAAAACTTTGCAGGATCGAAAAACCGGATATCGTCCTGCTCGATTATTTTCTTCCGGACGGTACAGGATTGGTGGCAACCCAAAAAATTCTTGCCCAAAACCCATCCATACGAATACTCATGCTCACCATGGAAGACAGCCTTGGTGTGATGGAACAATGCAAAGAAAACGGAGTCATAGGATTTTTACCAAAATCGATTGGAAGGGATGAATTAATAAAAGCTTTGCTTGCTGCCTCCAAAGGAGAATCTACTTTTCCAAAACTGGCGAAAATAAAAACCTTTCAAAAGCCAATTTCAAGCAAGCTTGAATTACTTAGCAGGCGGGAAAAGGAAATTGCTTACCTCGTCGCTCAGGGATTAACCTCCACAGAAATTGCCGAAAAACTTTTTTTAAGTCTCCTGACCGTCAACACCCACCGTAGAAATATGCTTGGAAAACTCGACATCAAAAACATTGCTCAATTGTCATTGCTGATCAACGGAGCCGGGAATTGAAATCCATCTCCGATTAAACCGTTCGGTGCTTCTTGAAAAACCAAACTTTCAACAGATCTGCCGTCAGGATATAACCGGCAAGGATCAATGCGATCGCAAGCAGATTGACAAATGGAAGCGGAGTCAGACCGATACCAGATGCAACCGGTAAATAAGGAAGTCCAACAGTGAGCACTAATGCCAAAGCACTAAAAATAACCAGGTATTTGCTTGGCCTGCTTTTGTAGAAATTTTTGTGTGTTCGGATGATGAAGATGATAAAAAGCTCAGAAAGCACCGACTCGATAAACCAGCCTGTTTGAAATTCAGACTCTTTTGCTTTCAGCAGGAAAAGAAGCGTAAGAAAACTGATCATGTCGAAGAATGCGCTGTGAAACCCAAAAATCACCATGTAATTCCGGATCACTTTCAGGTTCCATTTGCCGGGTTTTCTTAACTGCTCTTCGTCCACCGTATCCCCCGCAATGGTAATAAATGGCAAATCCGTCAGGAAATTAGTCAGGAGGATTTGCTTGGGCAGCATCGGCAAAAAAGGCAAAATAAGCGAAGCCGCTGCCACACTACACATATTCCCAAAGGTTGCTCCCGTGCTGACGTAGAGGTATTTCAAGGTATTAGCAAAAGTAGTTCTCCCCTCCTTAATGCCATCCACCAAAACCATCAGGTTTTTTTCTATCAGGACAAAGTCGGCTGCTTCTCTCGCTACATCCACGGCGTTCTCAACCGATATCCCCACATCGGCTGCATTGATGGCAGACACATCGTTTATCCCGTCTCCCATATACGCTACCGTGTAGCTATGCTTCAACGCGAGGATAATCCGCTCCTTTTGCTGGGGTTCTACTTCTGAGAAAATATGGGTTTTCCTCACCAAATGCTTCAGCGCTTCCGGACTGATTCTGCCGAGTTCCTGACCCGTCATCATCACAGGATCTTCGATTCCCATGTCCTTTGCTATGGAGTGGGCCACATTTCGATTGTCCCCGGTGATGATTTTCAGACCAACTTTCAGATTATGCAATTCGCTGATCGTCTCTGCAATTCCTGTTTTCACCGGGTCATGGAGCAGGATAAACCCTGCAAAAATCATCTCCGATTCCAGTTCTTTGGAAATTTTACCAGATTCGATTTCCTTATAACAAATCGCAATTACCCGGGCACCCTGCTCGCCAAACTCTTCAAATCTCTTTTCGATGTCAGTTCGGTGCGCATTTATCTTTTCGACAGACCCATTAGATAATCTGATTTGGGAACAGATGCCTGAGATCTGCGAAAAAGCCCCTTTACTGATCAGCAGATTTTGCTTGTCTGTTTTGACCGCAATGCTGAGTCTCTTCCGGATAAAGTCATACGGCACCTCTCCGATTTTCTCAGGGGGCAAGTTCGATTCTGGCTTCAAAAGCTTCAATGCCTCATCGATCGGATTGGAGTAGCCCGTTTCAAAGTTTGCATTCCAAAAAGCAAGTTGCTTCACAAACTCACTTTCCTGACCCACCGGATCTACCAACCCTGAAACCTGAATGGTTCCTTCGGTGATTGTGCCCGTTTTATCGGTGCAAAGCAGGTTGACTTCCCCGAGGTTTTGGATCGCTGCCAGCTTTTTCACGATCACCTTTTTCTCAAACAACCTCTTGGCACCTTGACTCATGGCAATTGTGGAAATAGCCGGCAGCAATTCGGGGGCCATTCCCACAGCCAAAGCCAGCGCAAAAAGGGCAGAATCCATTATCCCTTCGTGATTCAATAGGTTTACAACCAAAATAAAAAAAGACAAAACCAGGGTAATCTTCATCAGGAAAAATCCAAATTCCTTGATTCCTTTTTCAAAAGTAGTTTCCACTACACTGCTAGCACTCCGGGCAATCGCACCGAATAACGTATCCTCTCCCGTCTGAATGACCAGGGCTTTTCCGGTTCCGCTGACAATGTTGGTTCCCTCCCACAAGCAGTTTATCCTTTTGGACATTTCTGTGTCTTTTCCCACTACAGCAACTTCCTTCCTTGTGGGGAAGGATTCACCGGTCAGACTGGATTCATTGGCATGGAGCTCGTCAGCCTCGATCAACACACAATCAGCAGGTATCATGTCTCCTGCGTTCAGCACAATCACATCCCCGGGGACGATGGCTTTGGATACAATATCCTGCGGAATCCCATCTCTCAAAACAGTGCTTCTAATCGAAAGCATGGATTTGAGCTTTTCTGCCACTCTGCCGGCATTCCTTTCCTGATAAAAACTCAGCGTGCCCGATGAGAGGACAATCGCGAGGATAATCATCACATCAGAAGTCTCTCCCAAAAAAGCTGAAAGCGCCACTGCCCCGATCATCAGAAGCATGATCGGGCTTTTGAACTGTTTGACAAAAAGGATTAAATCCTTTTTGAAAACAGATTGACTTTTGGGATGAAGCCCTTTCTGAATCAGAATTTTGTTGGCAGCTGCCTGAGATAAGCCACTCGCTGAACTATTCAATCTTTGAAACCAAAAGCTGGAATCAAACTGCCAAAAAATATTTTCGGAGGCGCCCTGCATAGATTCTAATTTACAAAAATCAGAAGCTCAAAAGATTATAAATTTCCTTACTGCTCAAATAAAATAATCAGCAGAATTCATCGTCTACTATTCAATCAATCCTGAATTCTCCCCAAACTCTGATTGCCTTGCGACCAAGTTTCATCATCCTCCTTCTTGTGTTTACCATCCAGTCGGGTTTCGCTCAAAACTGGACTTTCGCAGACTACAAGCGATACGATACCAATTCGTTTTTGAAATTGGCACAAGTTAACCAGCCGATCGATTTCAAAAATATGGACAGACCGCTTCTGCATGCTGCCATGTTTTACGTAACTAATCAGGAGAGGATCAAGTATGGGTTAAAGCCATTCAAGCATCTCGATCGGATGGAAAAAGTGGCGGCGGATCATGCCAGCGATATGGTGACTTATAATTTTTATTCCCATGTCAGCC
>JBILPR010000098.1:0-12859 GCA_044373795.1 Algoriphagus sp.
CTAAGATATTTGTGAGCTGTTCTCGCTTTTTCACCGGGAGGCAGCACGGTAGTTATCCGAATTGTAGCCACACTTCCCGTAATGATATGGTCAAACCAATCCGCCTGAATAATCGGAGACTGGACGACAAAATCTCCAAGCTTCGAATAATTTGATGGATCAAAATTGTCTTTATTGATTTTGTAAATTCCTTTCCCTTGAAGGGAAGAGTTGAGCTTTAAAAAAACATCCCTGTGATGAGCAAAAAGAAAACCCTTCAGCTCAGCTAATTTCAAAACTTCTCCATTCAGATTAGTCCAGGTTCCACGAATCAAATATGCAATATCCGGGAATGTATCTGTCTGCAAGATGCGCTTTGACAGGGTCTTTAAATCTCCGAGATTCCGGAAGATTCCATTGGCTTTGGGGCAAACTACTCTACCGAAATAATTATCGGGAATCCAGCCTTCCAAAAAATCTCCCCGGTAAGCTGTATAAACTTTTAGCCAAGGAGCAAAAGCCTCTGACCCCAAGACTTCAACCGCGTATTCCTTGATTTTTCTTTGCGTTTCTGAAGAGGGTATTCTTGACGGAAACTGGGAAATTAAGCTTTTATAGGCAAGACCAGCTTCTTGAGCATGCCTTTGATCGTAATGAAAATCCCACCTATCCTGACGATATGTTCGAATTCTTCTTTTGATAAATGTGGATAGATTCATGATTTGAAAGTCTGCTTAATCAGCACTATAAATGCGGTTTTACAAAATAGAATTACAAATTAGGACTCTCAAACCCGAGTTTCCTCATGCCTGCTTTCACTTCGGTGTTTTTCATGAATAATTCCCAAAGCAATCCGCTTCTGTGATTTTCGATCATGACTAGTATCGGTCCCTGATCGATCGCCAGGAAACCATCCGAAACCCAATTTCTGGTTGGATTGAACGCATCAAAAAACCCATATTCTCCCCATAATTTCCCGTCTTGCTCGTAGTAAAAATGCCTGATTGCTGCCATCGATTCCGCGGGAGTATATGGAATAGAAGAGATAGCTGCAGTCGGAGAAATGACTCCCAAATCATTGGTTGGTGAATGAGCGCTATATCCCTGATGATTATCACTTGCTGTCAGCCCCCAACTTTTTGCACTGTAACCGGGAAATCCCTTCGGGTTTGCAATGCAATAGGCTCTATTAATCAGCGCGTGATTCTTATTCTGCTCCCAATAATCAGCATATTGATCTTTCAATGATCTGGGATCGATTCCCAAAAACGAATAATGGGTAAAAAACAACGGTCCTCCGTAATCAGGACCCAGTTCCAGTTTTAAGTTTGAGTAATAGGTTTTACCATTTTTGAAATCGCCACCTTTTGCCCAAATAGAATGATACAATTCCGGAGCAATCGGAAAAGTAGGAGACGAAGCGGCTAGGACATAGGCAACCAAACTCTCATTCCAGCCTCTTATTTCAAGATTGATCGCAAAACCAAAATTGGGAGACCAATGCCAAAGAAGTGTTCTTCCCTTATCGGTATACCACTTCCATTCTACCTCTTCCCAAAGTTTCTTGATATTCGCCCTGAGTTCGATTTCAGCAGGATCTTGCTGATCAAAGTATTGTCGTGCTGCCAATAACCCCTGAATCATAAAGGAAGTTTCTATCAAATCCCCTCCGTTATCCTGAGGAGAAAACGGATAAACTTTTCCTGTGGTCCCATTATACCAATGGGGAAAAGCTCCATGAAACCGATCCCCTTTCAGAAGAAATCCGGTGATTTTGAGCAGACGCTCTACCCCCTGCGATCGGGTAATGAATTTCCGCTCCACTCCTGCCAACATACCCATGATCCCAAATCCTGTACCACCTGTAGTGACGATTTCAGGGCTGTTTCCTCCATATGCAGCCGCTTGAGATCTTTCCCTTGCCATTCCACTGACCGGATGTGCAAAATCCCAAAAGTATTTGAACGTTTGCTTTTGGACCAGATCTAGCAACGCACCATCCGATAACTGCTCAACGGGCGCAGTTACGACCGGAGTTTGGTCTATCGGATCCTCTTTTTCGGAACAGGAAATAAGTAGACTGCAACAAATCAGAAATTGAAAAAGCTTCATCGAGGTTGAAATAAGGCACATGTCTTACTTAATGATTTTCACTTCCTGGATTTTTGTAGGCAACCAAACCTGCATTTCATTTTGGCCCCGGTTAGCCCAAGTGTAATAAGGAATCGCGGTTATTTGTTTCGTTTCAGATTTCAGATTTGTTCCGTCTTCAGACCCTGTCATCACCCTCATATCAGCCTGAACCGCCATCACCTTTTCATCCAAAACCTGGTATTCAACCACCTTGAAAATGGCATTTTCCGGGATCAGAATATTCCATGCTTTTCCGTTGTTATCCGCTCCTTCCACACAATAAACCAGCGGTCCTCTTTGGATTGCGATTCTGTCTTCATTTGCAATAACCTCCTCGCGTGCGACCAGCTTTCTCACTTCCATTGGAAGAGAAAATTGAATTTTATCTCCTTTTTCCCATTCTCTTTCGATTGTCAGATAGCCATTTTCTTCGGTGTAGGGTACAGCTTTCCCGTTTAACAAAAGGGTGAAAGTCTCCTTACTTTTCCCTGCAAAACGATACAACCCACCGGGAACAGGTTCGTCTTTGGCCCAACCCGGCAATCTCAATTTCAACGCATAGTTGGCTTTCTGTTCAGGATTCAGGGTCAGGTTTATCACCCCATCAAGCGGGTAATTGGTGGTCATTTCCACCGGAACTTCCACGCTTCCCATTTGGAATTTGGTTTTGCTCCCAATGAACAGATTTACCCAAATCGCGTCCTCTGATTTTGCATAAATATAATCTCCGACTGAAGCCACGAGGCGGGAAATATTGGAAGGGCAACAGGCGGTGCCGAACCATTCCCTCCTGCTATGCTGACCGGAAGAGGCTAATGGATTTCCATAGAAAAATCGATTTCCTTCGAGGCCCAAGCCATCTAAAGCAGCATTATACAAACTCCGCTCCAGCACGTCAATGTACTTGGAATCGCCTTCCAGCGCATTCATCCGCTGATTCCAAAAAACCATCCCAACCGAGGCACATGTCTCACTGTATGCATTTTCATTGGGAAGATCAAAATCCACCGAAAAACCTTCATTGCTTCCCGAAGACCCGATTCCTCCGGTGACGTACATATTCCGGTATACGACATCTTCCCAAACCGTCTTCATAGCATTCATGTAGCCGGCATCATTTTTAGCGGAAGCTACATCCGCGGCGCCGGTATAGAGATACATCGCTCTGACAGCATGACCGGTAATCTCCTTTTGCTCTTTCACCGGCACATCGTCCTGAGCATACTTGGGTCCCCATTGTGGATTGTCCCAGATTCCGCCTTTGCCGTGACCATGACCCCGCTGATCCAGAAACCAATCCGACAATTCCAGGTATTTTTTTTCACCGGTGACCTTGTACAATTTGACCAAAGCAAGCTCTATTTCCTCATGACCCGCCACCCAGGGCCTATTGGGTTTCCGAAAAGTCTCATCAATATGATCCGCCATTCCGATCGCCACATCGAGCAATTTTCTTTTTCCGGTGGTTTGATAATATGCCACTCCTGCTTCCATCAGATGTCCGGCACAATAGTCTTCATGCTTCTCCATGTCGCTCCAGCGATTTTCCAATCCTGTCAGCGAATAGAAGGTATTGATATAGCCATCTTCTTCCTGTGCAGCGGCAATCTTATCGATCCATTCATCGGCTTTTAGCTCCATAGCTACATCCGAATGGTTTTTCAAAGAATAAGCGATTGCCTCAAGAGCTTTGTACACATCGCTGTCGTCGTAATAAATTCCCTCATGCTTTTCGTCCTGATTTCGGGCCACTTTCTCGTAATTCCGGATTCGGCCTGTCGCCACCTCGGTTTGATAAATCATGACCTGCAAAGTCGAGGTGGCTATTTTTTCGAGCTTTGGTTTCCAAAAATCATCCGTTATCGTCACCTGTGAAAAACTCAACGGATCGAGTTTGGTGATCCCGGATTGTGCCAAAGCAGAAAAAGAAGTTGCTGCCAATAAGCAAGAAAGTGCTGATTTGATTATCATGGGTTTATCGGATTTGCTGGAAAACGAAAGAGCCGCAAAAAACAAATCTAAACGATCTTGTTTAGATTTGTCTGACCTTCAGACTCTTTGAAATTCTGGTTTATTCCGTCGAAAATACATCGGTCAGAAATATATTTCCTGATTTCGGGGACATAAATTATTGTTTATCTTAATTTTCTCTAAAGCAGGCCGAGTCCGCATGCTTATCACTATTTCAAATAAACCCAACTCACCCGAATGAGACCTATTGTTCAAATATCTCTTGACCTCACCAATATCGATGAGGCTTTGGAAACCGCAGCCCTGGCCTTGCGCGCCGGAGTAGATTGGCTGGAAGCAGGCACGCCGCTGATCCTGGCGGAAGGACTTCACGGCGTCCGGAAATTACGTGAAGCTTTTCCCGGAGTTCCCATCGTGGCCGATCTGAAAACCATGGATGGCGGCTACCTCGAAGCAGAAATGATGGCCAAAGCGGGAGCCACCCACGTGGTAGTAATGGCTCGTGCCCATGCCGAAACCATCAAATGTGTGGTGCAGGCCGGAAAAGACTTTGGAGTGAAAGTGATGGGTGACAACATGGTCTGCCCGGATATGATTGAGGGAGCCAAATTTTTAGAAGACTTGGGTTGCGACTACGTGATTCACCATATCGGATACGATGAGCGAAGGGGAATCGCGGCAGCAGGGCACAGGATGCCTAGTCCGCTGGATCAATTAAGAGAAGTTGTCAAAGCCGTTAATATCCCTGTTCAGGCTGTCGGTGGACTTTCTCTTGAACAAGCGATCCAATGTCCGCAATATGGAGCGCCGTTGGTGGTCTTGGGAGCGCCTTTGACAATCGACGCGGATGCTTTCAAAACCGCCAATGGAGATCTTGAATCTTCTCTGCGGAAAATTTGCGAAGCGATCCACGCACAAGTAACAGCCAACCCAAAAAACTTATAAATCCATGTCTTCATCCACTAAATCTGCAGCAGTTGTCAATTTTTCCGAGGTCAAAGGATCAGTAGAAATCAGAGAAATCCCCATTCCTGAAATCGGTGAAGACGATGTGCTGCTCGAGGTCGAAAATGTGGGCGTCTGTGGATCTGACCTTCACCAATGGACTTCGGATCATAGCTGGCAAGTCAATTATCCTGTCGTTTTAGGCCATGAATTTGGCGGGAAAATCGCAACTCTGGGAGCAAGAGTCTCCGGATGGAAAGTTGGCGACCGTGTGGTAAGTGAAACTGCCGCAGTGATTGACACTCAAAATCCAATGAGCCGAGTCGGCTTATACAATCTTGATCCGACCCGAAAAGGATTTGGCTATGGCGTGAATGGAGCGATGACCCAATTTGTACGTGTTCCGGCGAGATGTCTTCATCATGTTCCTGATTCTCTGTCCTTCGAAGAAGCCTGCCTCACCGAGCCTTGCTGCGTCGCTTATAATTCTGTCGTTGGCAATTCAAATGTAAAACCCGGTGACAGAGTGGTCGTGATCGGACCCGGGACAATCGGGATTCTTTGCGCAGCAGTAGCAAGACTTTGCGGAGCAGAAGTGGCTATCCTTGGGCTGGAAGCGGACCGAGGACGATTGGAAATAGCCAGAAAATACGGAGTCGAGCCCCTGATTAATTCTGCTCTAGACTGGGCCAGAAAACGAGACGGTCTTGGAGCTGATCTGGTGGTCGATGCTGCCGGCGTGAGTGCCACGTTGAAAATCGCCATGGATCTTGTTCGCCCAAATGGCCAAATCACAAAAGTTGGCTGGGGACCTCAGCCGTTAAATTTTTCGATCGATCAGATCGTCCAGAAAAATGTCCGCCTTCAGGGAAGTTTCAGTCATAATTGGCCGATTTGGGAGAAAGTGATTGGGCTTCTTGCAAGCGGAGCGCTTGATGTGAAACCTATTATCGGCGGAGTTTGGCCGATTACAGAATGGCATGAAGCATTTGAAAAAATGCATACGGGTCAGGTCGTGAAAAGTGTTTTAAAGCCGGTTTAAAATGAGACTAAAAGATAAAGTAATCATCGTCACAGGAAGTACTACCGGAATAGGCAAAGCAATTGCCAAGCGCTGTGTGGCCGAAGGTGCAAAAGTGGTCATTCATGGCTTGGAGCAGGACTTGGGAGAAGAAGTGCTGGCCGAAATAGGAATCGAACACGCAGTTTTTCATCAGGAAGATATTACCAGCGAAACTTGCCCGGACAATTTGGTGAATCTGGCAGTGAAAACTTTCGGGAAAATAGACGCTGTGGTCAATAATGCTGCTTTGGTTATTGCTTCAGATATTCACAACACGGACCGGGCATTTTTCCAAAAAGTACTGGACATCAATACTATTGCACCATTTCTTTTGATTCAGAAAGCCCTGCCCGAACTCATAAAATCCAAAGGCTGCGTTCTTAATATCGGTTCAATTAATGCATGGAGCGGTGAACCAAACTTACTGGCCTATTCTGTTTCAAAGGGAGCAATTATGACTCTTACAGGAAACTTAGGCGACTCATTGATGCGAGAATACGGGATTCGTGTGAACCAAATCAACCCGGGTTGGGTCCTGACCGAGCGGGAAACGGAACGGAAAAAGCTTCATGGGCTTTCGGACACCTGGTACGAAGAGCTCCCTTCCATTATTGCGCCTTCAGGAAGAATTCTCTGGCCGGAAGAAATTGCCGCGGCCTGTATTTATTGGCTTTCTGACGAAAGCGGACCTGTGTCCGGGCAAATTCTTACGCTTGAGCAACATCCTATGGTTGGCAGAAATCTCCCTAAGGACAATAAAACCTTTCAATAAAAATTGCAAACATGCCAAAATTAGCCGCGTTCCCCAAAGCCTTTATGCAGCAGCTTTGCAAAGATGGAACCATGAAAATTGCAGATTGGATTGTGCTGGCATCCAAACTTGACATTCAGGGATTGGAGTGGTATGCAGGTTTTCTTGAAATGGAAGATCAAAGTATGTGGAAGGAATTCCGCAAAATGGTGGAGGATACGGGGAAAGTAATCCCCATGATGTGTTGTTCTCCCGACTTTACACATCCGGATCGGGCTTTCCGCGAGAAAGAAATTCAGAAACAAAAACACTGGATCGACATGACTTACATTCTTGGCGGATCTTATTGTCGGGTACTTTCTGGCCAAAAAAGGCCGGTCCTGTCGATAGAAGAAGGTGTAAAACTTGCCTCAGAAAGTATTCAGGAATGTCTACCCTATGCTCAGGAAAGAGGAATTACGCTGATTTTGGAGAATCACTACAAAGATGATTTTTGGGAGTATCCCGAATTTGCTCAAAAAATGGAGGTTTTCAGCCTCTTGGTCAACAGCATCCATCATCCGAATTTTGGAGTGAATTACGATCCGAGTAATACTTTTCTGGCAGGGGAAGATCCGTTGGAACTCCTCTATAAAATATCTGACCGTGTGGTGACGATGCATGCCAGCGATCGATATTTGAAATACGGAACAATTGATGATTTAAGAAATGAAGAAGGAGGTGCTTTAGGTTATGCCAAAAGATTGAGCCACGGGGAAATCGGCAAAGGCATGAATGACTACGATGCCATTTTCACCGAATTGAAACGAGTTGGCTTTGACAGTTGGATCAGCATTGAGGACGGAGTGGATGGCATGGATCAATTGGAGCGAAGTGTCGCTTTTTTAAAGAAAAAAATAGCCTATTATTGGCCTGAGAAATAAATCATCACCTATGGAAGTTTTTAATCTGTATCAATCCCAATGTTTGCTTGGGGAAGGCCCCTATTGGCATGCTGAAAGAAAAAGTTTTTTTTGGGTAGATATTGAAAACGGAGAATTGTACGAATATCATTTTGTCACCAAAAAAACCACTAAAAGGAAATTCAATTATCGTCTTTCTTTGGTTTTGGAAGGTCAGGGTGAGTATTTACTCTTGGCCTTGGACCGAAAAATTGCCCGTTTCGATCTTGAAACCGAAAAGCTGGAATGGCTGATTGAGATCGAAGAGGATCAGCCACTCAACAGGTTCAATGACGGAGCGTGCGATGCTGACGGGAGACTTTGGATTGGAACCATGAGTACCAAGTTTACTCCGGGATCAGGTTCGCTTTACCGGATTGATTCAGAGCTAAGTCCGGAAAAAATGTTGGGAAAAATCACTATTTCTAACGGAATGGCCTGGACTGCCGATAATCAAACTTTCTATTACATTGACAGTCCCACCCGGGAGATAAAAGCGTATCAGTTTGATGTGGAAACAGGCGAAATCAACTTTGACAGAACTGTAATCCGGGTACCAAAAGAATTGGGCACCCCCGACGGGATGAGCATTGATCAGGATGGAAAACTCTGGGTCGCACACTACGGTGGATTTGGAGTTTGTTGCTGGGATCCTGAAAACGGAAAGCTTTTGAAAAAAATAGTCTTACCCGTTCCCAATGTAACATCCTGCGTTTTCGGGGGTGATGATTTGGATCATTTGCTCATAACAACGGCAAGAGAAAATCTAACCGAGGCTCAGTTGAAAGAATATCCGGAAAGCGGAGATGTGTTTCTGGTGAAAACAAATACACGGGGATACTTACCAAATCATTGCGCATTCTGATAAAAACAAAAAAGGTGAAGTAAAAACTTCACCTTTTTTATTGAATCTAATTCCGAGGGATTCCGAAATGTTATTTCCTCACTATCTCTAAATTTCTCATCATCAATCCCACAGAAACATACATCATCGTACTTCTGGTAGGATTGTAGTCAACTCCTGACACGTTCACTTTTTGGTTTCCTTCCTGGAGGAAATCGGTCAGGTAATATTTGAAACGAATGTAGTTGCCATACTTGCTTTTAACTTCTGCGAATACGGAAGGAAGGAAAATGTTGGTCCGATCACTGAACCAAATATTTGACTTGGACTTCTCTTCATTTACAAACACTTTTTGCTTGTAGTTGATAGCGAATTCAGCCTCAAAACCTGCTGCAAACAGATTCCCATCCATATCCCCAACTTTAAAAGCAACCGGAATTCCCACCGTGTAAACTCGCTGCTTCACTCTTACTGAATCATTCAGATCCGTGATAATACCGACGTTTCTTACAGTCAATCCGGTGTAGAAACCTGATTTCTCGCTGAAGTCCATGTGCAACTGAGTACCAAAGTTGATGAAGGGAGTGAAACGTGCGATGTTTGCAGTCTCAAGTCCGGCAGATTCTACATTTCCCCAGGAAAGGATTGTTTCAGTTGCGGAAACAGTGTACATCTCCCTGGTTTTTTCTGCAATGCTGATTTCCTGAGAAATCGCGTTAAATGAAAATACCGCGAAGGAGGCGAAGAGTATAATTTTTTTCATAGCTAAAAGATTAAATTGAGAGGTTTAGATTTCTTCTCAAAAGTAAAATATTTCTTCTAATTGTTAAATTTCCTAAATAGGATCATTACGGAAAAAATAGAACTCAAGCTACTTCGCTTGGGAATTCTACCCGTTATCCCAGAAGATAAATTCTATTCGGCAATCATTTTTTAGTGATCGATTAAAATTTAGCCAACAGATCCGGATCAAAACCTAAGGATTGTGTCCTGAATCTAATCCCTAAGTTGATAACTTAAACACTTTTCGGGATAGTGTCTTAAATCTTTTAACTTTATGCTTATATCTGGTCGAATTTGCCTTTAACTCCTGATTTTAAGCCTTATTTGCTGTTTGTCTAGTCTGATGATACCTGAAAAGGTCAATAAATCCGTTTGAGAAATATGTGTATCCGCAAGGATGCACGTGAATTAGATTTGGGTCAAGAGTATGCGGATACACGTCCACAGACGACTGTCAACAGTCCACAGCAATATTCGATTGGTGCTCAAGCTATTATTTATTTGGTTACGTGCAGTTAACCGGATACACATATTGAGAAATAACTTGCAAGCAAAATTTTCACCCGATTTAAAATCCCTTTTCTTTACATTTATTGACATTATCGAATGATTTTAAATCTGTTGTCCTTTTTCGTTGGCTTTGTCTTGCTTTTGCTAATCGCAATAGTGTTGATGAATCACAAGAAAGGCAGAAAACTCAATTTATTCTTATTGGTCATCTTGGGAATAGCGGGGATTCCCCGGTTTTATAGTGGACTGCAAGCTTTTGAATTAATTGAATCCTTTTCGAATCCTTTCCAGAGAAACTTACGTTTTGCATTTTTTGTGATTGTGGTTTGTTACCTATTTTTTGACAATCTGTTATTTATAAGAACTCCCTTCAAAAAGGTTCTTTTACACTTTTTACCGCCAACAGTTCTTTCGATCATAGTAAGTATTATAAACCCAAACAAAGCCATTTTACCGGTAATTTTCTTGATCTATTTTTCTATTTATGTTGGTTTAACATTCATATTAATTAAGGATAATTTATACAACAGAAAAAATCACAAAGAACTTATTCATTTTCAATCCATTAAAAAGTGGGCCTTAACAACATTTGGATTTTTTTTTCTCGCTTACCTTTACGCAAATTATACACTTCTAAGTCATTCATTTGAGGTCAGCAATAGTATTTTAATTCAGTTTTATAAAACAACTTCTTTCATCTGGATTTTTATGATCCTATACATTTTGAAAAACCCTGTGATCCTGTATGGGGAACAGCTACTGATCGAAAAAATAAATTCATCCACAAAAGAAGAAGTTGCAGTCTGGCGGAATAAGAAGAAAGGAAACACCGAAGAAGAAGATCTCGAGGTGGAAAAAAAAGTGAAGGGCAAGGTAGAAGAACTCATATTTGCCATCAAAAAATCCGAAAAAGAATTGCTCGAAGATTTCCAAAGCCTGCCAACCCTGAAGGAACTTGCCTTCCAAATAAACTACCCACAGAGTCACCTGAAATATATTTTCAAATACTATACCTATTGCACCTTCGGGGAGTATCAAAATATCCTGAAAGTAAAAAACGGCATGAAACTGATCCAATCGGGCTATTTGGACACATGCACCATTGATTCTCTGGCTATCAAATGCCTGTATACCAATAGAAGTACTTTTTACAAAAATTTCAAAAAGCAGACCGGCTATTCTCCTACCGAATACCAAGCGGCCATTGCTGCCATTTCAATAAAAGATTCCTAGGGAATTTCCCTTACTTATTTTTGATGATGCGCTTTTGAACTATCCTATTCCCTGACCTCAGGATTGCCAAGTACAGTCCATTGGCAAGAAAATCAAGATCCAACAAAACTTCATTGTCCACCGGAAGCAGCGTCTCCTCAAATACCTTCTTCCCATTCATATCATAAATCCTGAAGAGGGTCTCCTCATCATGGTCTTTGACAAACCTAAATGTAATCAGGTCAGCAAATGCATTGGGAAAAGGGATCACCTCAAAAGAGGTCACGATCTCTTTGGACAGGACCTGTATTCCCCGCAAATACCCCTGACTCAGGCTAAGGGAGGAATTGGAGAACATCCCGATCACGGTACTCTGCCCGATGGATTGGTGGATGGTAAAACCCAAATCGGCACTTTGATAATTGCCGCCCATGGCACTGATCATATCATTGCGGAGGGACTGGGCCGAGAGATCAAGGTTCCAAACGAAGAGCAGCAAACACAGGAGGGTTAATTTTTTATAACTAAAATACATAACTTTAAGCTCTATTTAATACTACTTTATTTTCTTTAATTATTCAATAATTATTTTTTATTTGATTGACTTTTTTTAAGAAATACATTTTTATAAATCATAAAGTTTTTAGTACAAAAGTTCGAGTTTTTGCTTTTGTATATCTAGTTTTAATGTCAACCCATTCAACATTGTTCCAGTCCAACGTTATAATGCCTCCTTCCATAAAAAAGTAGGAATAAAAGATTTCTCCTCCTCCGTAGTCACGGGCATCAACCTCTGATTGAAATGTTATACTTTCACCAGTGCTAGAGGTTAGAGTCATTGTTGGGATTGTAGTGCTATTACCATCATAAATACTTGATTCTAAATCATTTAGATCAAAGGAAATAAAATTAAAATTTCCAGAGGTAGATGTAAGTCTAAAAGAATTTTCATCAGTTTCGGAAATAAATTCTGTTGATCCGTAGAATAGAATTCCTCCCGTGAATGAAGTTGTCTTCCTAAAAATAAATGGGGAAGCGTCTATAGAACCTGCATCTATATACTCATTATAAAAGGTGAGTTCATTATAATTTGTACCCGTTGGAACATCATTCGTATATTGATCAAGAATAGTATATTTAAGCCCTGATATAGTGCTTTTTTGCAACAGCCCAAAAGGCATTACCTGTGCATGAACACTTCCACAGATCATCCCCAAAAGGAGGCAAAAATATGAGATCTTGTTTCTTACTGTATTTCGCATGCTGTTTTGTTTTATTTGATGGAGGGGCTGAGTGAACCGCTTTGCTGAACCTTCTTTTTTCAACTCAATTCTTTTCTACCCCGTCTTTGAGTATAAATATCCGCCCACCTTAGCCGGTGGGCGGATGCTAGTTTCAATTAGAAATTTTGTGAAATAGCGGCATAGTACGTCGACCCATCATAGATAAGGGTGACGATATCTGTTTTGTTGGCAGCTGCTGTTACCGTTGGTACGGTTCCTCCTGACCATTTCCATGCAGTGGGGAAAGCAACCGTACGATTTCCTGTGCCATCTTGTATAAACTTGATCAAGTAAGTACCCACTGCTGCATTGCTCAAGCTGATCGAAGTAATGTTTGCACCAAGATTCACTGTCAGCACATTACCGGTGCTCAAATCAAGAGTTGTTGTACTAGCAGCCGAAATACCCGAAGGGGCTGTCAATTCATAGCGGGTGGCTTTGACA
>JBILPR010000405.1:0-3769 GCA_044373795.1 Algoriphagus sp.
TATGCTGATGTTTGATATTCAGACTGCGCAATTGCAGGATGTGAAAAGCAAAATCACCAGTCGTGGATTGCCGATCATGCAGGAAGTAGCGATCGTTACAATGCTTTTGAACTCGATCGAAGGCGTTGATAAAAAGGAGAATGAGGACCTTTCCGAGGAAAAGCGTTATTCCAGATGGCTCTACAATCGCGAGTTCAGGGTGACATATCGTGATACTCTTATTTCCTCAGAGACGCTTACTCAAGGAAAGTTAAGACCATTGGGAAGCGCTGGAGACAGTATTTTTGTTTCTTTTGAGAAAGGATTTGCTGAGGGAAATGATATCAAACTGGGCGATGAGGTTGAATTCAACGTGCAGGGAAGGCCGATCAAAACCTATGTGGGAAGCTTGAGAGATGTCAAATTCAATCAGGTTTCGACCAATTTCCTGGTCCTGTTTCCTGAGGGAGTCTTGGAGTCTGCACCTAAATTCCATGTGCTGATTACAAAAACCAAAGACGATAGGGAAGCGGCAGATGTTCAGTCTGAGATCGTACGGACTTTCCCAAATATCTCCATCATCAACTTGGGGACTATCGTTGCAGCTCTGGAAGAGATTCTGGGCAAGATCAGCTTTGTTATTCAGTTCATGGCCTTTTTCAGTATTGCAACGGGAATTTTGGTTTTGATCAGTTCACTGATCATCAGTAAATATCAGCGAATGAGGGAAAGCATTTTGCTTCGGACCTTAGGAGCCAGTTCGGCGATTGTGAGTAAAATCAACACGCTTGAATACTTCTTCCTGGGAAGTTTGGCCTCTCTTTCCGGATTGATTCTTTCCTTTATGGCCACCTGGCTGCTGAGTGAATTTGTATTCAATTTCACGTTCCGCGGAGCCTGGCTGGAAGCTTTATTCCTTTACCTGGCTATCACGAGCTTAACCATTGTGCTGGGTTGGCTGAACGGACGAAAAATCATCAACCAGCCTCCGATGGAGATTTTGAGGGGGAATAGTTGATTGAAGGATCAGTGAATAGAAAAACCCGTATATACGCCTTTCTACCGGTAAACGAATTTTCCTTATTTAACGGGTTGGAAGACAGAAGACCGAAGTAAACCGAAGTAAACCGAAATCAATCGTTGCGTTGGATTTTCAATGCCCAAAATAAACCAGTTCCAAGATTGCGGATATACACCATGAAAAATTAAGAATGAGCCCCCGGAGACGGGGGCTCATTCTTTTTTACCGGAAAAGGGTGATAACCTAACGCTTACTTACAAAGGTTAGAATTCTTGGATTTTGTTTTTATATTTCATTTCAAAATTCCATACCCATGAAAACCAAACTCTCAGAATCTGAAATTGCTCCCCTTCAGTCTATTGAAGAATGGGAGGATGACCTCCTGGTGAGGTATCCTGAACCAAAAGACAAGCAGGCCAAAGCAAAGGACGATTACCGGAATTACCATGATTCTGAGAAAGTGGATACTGTCAGACAGTTTTACAAGCTCAACCATACCTACCAGACCTATGATTTTGTACTAGAGAAGGAAAGGGAATTTTTGAAATTTGGAAAAAAGGAAATGCCGTTTTGGGAAGCGGTCGATTACCTCAATACGCTGATCGATGATTCAGATCCGGATACCAATTTGGATCAATTGCAACATTTGCTTCAGACTTCGGAAGCGATTCGTGCGGACGGACATCCCGATTGGTTTGTCCTGACAGGATTTATCCATGATTTGGGCAAAGTTTTGTGCTTGTTTGGTGAGCCTCAATGGGCAGTGGTCGGTGATACTTTTCCGGTTGGCTGCAAACATTCAGATGCAATTGTTTATCCGGAGTTTTTCGAGATCAACCCGGATTCAAAAGACGACCGCTACAATACCAAATACGGCGTATATTCTCATCAGTGTGGCTTGGATCAGGTCAAAATGTCCTGGGGTCACGATGAATATTTATACCAGATGGTCAAGGACTACATGCCGGAACCAGCGCTTTATATGATCCGGTATCATTCTTTTTATGCGCAACACAGAGAAAATGCCTACGAACACCTGCTCAATGATCACGACAGAGAGATGTTTAAATGGGTAGATAAATTCAATCCTTACGACTTGTATTCCAAAGTGCCGGTACAGCCGGATTCCAAAGCTTTGAGACCTTATTATGAGGAATTGGTTGCCAAATATCTCCCGGCAACATTGAGATTTTAAAGAAAAACCTAAAATGAAAAAGGGGACGTTTCGATATCCCCTTTTTCATTTTAGGGCGTTTCATTTCCTCTTTTAACCCAAAATACACTTCATGTTGACTGTCATTTCCTTTGTTGGATTCACGCTATTTGTTGCATTTTTCTCCTGGTATAAGCTGAGGAAAGAAAACCTCCGCTCCAAGGATGGGTATTTTTTGGGAGGAAGGTCCTTGACAGGAGGGGTTATTGCCGGGTCCATGTTACTGACCAATATTTCTACCGAGCACCTGATCGGCATGAACGGTTCAGCATATAAAAACGGCATGATCATCATAGCCTGGGAAGTAACTTCTGCGATTGCTTTGGTGATAGCGGCCTTGTACTTTTTACCGATTTATCTGAAACTGGGATTATCAACCATTCCTCAATATCTGGAAATTCGATTTGACGCAACTACCAAGACGATTGTATCACTTTTGCTCATGCTTTCCTTTGTTGTTACACTTTTGCCCATCGTGCTTTACACCGGAGCGATCAATCTGGAAAGTCTGTTCAATGTTTCCGAGGTTTTTCAAATTAGTAAGTCAGAGGGGATTTGGTTGACAGTAATTACGATCGGGGTAATAGGTTCTGTTTATGCCATTTTTGGGGGATTAAAAGCTGTCGCATTTTCTGACACAATCAATGCAATCGGGCTGATGATTGGAGGGCTTATGGTGCCAGTTTTTGCTCTTTGGGAAATTGGAAGCGGGAATTTGATCGCGGGATTTAGTAAAGTGTATGAAACCGTCCCCGAAAAATTCAATGTGATAGGAGCGGAGGATTCGGTTTTGCCATTTAGCACACTTTTCACCGGATTGATGATCAACCAGATTTATTTCTGGGGCATGAACCAGACGATTATTCAGCGTGCCCTTGGGGCAAAGAGCATGGCTGAGGCCCAAAAAGGACTCTTATTCACGGGTATATTCAAGATTTTGATTCCCTTAATTATCGTGCTTCCTGGGGTTATTGCTTTTTATTTTTATGGAGAGCAATACTATGGGGATCAAGATTTTATTTATCCCGTTTTGGTCAAAAAGGTACTGCCACTGAGTCTGATCGGCTTTTTTGCCGCTGTAGTATTAGGTGCAGTCCTGAGTACATTCAATTCTGTATTGAATTCAGCAGCTACCATTTTCAGTCTGGACCTGTACAAAAAAATCATTCAGCCTTCTGCTTCTGATCGAATTCTGGTTAGAGTGGGCAAAGTAAGTTCGTTGATTCTGGCAGTCTCGGCTATGTTGATTGCACCCATGGTCGCCAATGCTCCGGACGGTCTGTATCAGTTGATGCAGCAACTCAACGGAATATTCTTCATTCCCATCGCTTCCATTTTGATAGCTGGATTTTTTATCCCTCAAATCTCTGCAATGGGTGCCAAAGTCGGGTTGGTAACAGGATTTTCTTTTTACCTGCTGACAACGTTTCTCCTGGAAGTAAACCTCCATTTCATTCACATTTGGGGGATAGAGTTTTTACTCAATCTCGGTGTGATGTATTTGGTGAGTATGAAGTTTCCTCCAAAAATCCCGCTTGTGAATCCCAAAGGACCTT
>JBILPR010000406.1:0-3768 GCA_044373795.1 Algoriphagus sp.
CCGCGGCGGACAGGTGTGGACGATTATCTACTGTTCAAAGCTCTTTTTTAGCACTACTGGCAAAATAGCGGATAATCATGTTGCTTTATCCCGAAATCAGAAATGCTTCAAGTTCGAAACGACTTTTTACCCTTTCAAAAAAATTAGCCGCTGCATCTTAACTGATAATATTGATAAAAGCCTCAATATTTGAAACGCAACACGTCGGACAAACACAGACTTCTGATTTCATAGATTCAGCTTTTCTCATGGCTTCCTTGCCATTGTTGAAAGGTCCCAGATAATCACGATCGAGTGCGTTTGGCAGATGCTTACATTCTCTGTCATGAATTTCAAACTTGCCAGCTGTATTTGGCTTTGAGGAAAGGTAAAAGAATTTCATTTGGAGTTTGGTCAATTTGTAGACCCAAAAATACCATTCCAACAACTACTAAAACATACCCTATACAGGGTATTTTTGGGCTGTTTTCTGTCATTTAGTAGAAGAATTGTCCTGATTTCCTTTTCTGATACGCTCAGACTGCCGCATCGGCATGGCGTCAATGATCCTGAAAATCTCCTCCGAATTTGGACTTGAGTATCCGGAATGTTTAACGCCTCCGTCCAACCCAATCAATACCCATGAATCTGAAGAGAGATCTCTTTTTGGCAGGAGTTTTAAAAAATCATCCTCCTCGATGTCTTCCTTAAAATTCGATTTTTCCAATCTTTCCCTTCCAAATACAAATACCAAAAGCTTCCTTTCAGCAAGATCATTGGTCAAACTTTCTGACAACCAGTGGGCTTGATCGCCCGAACTTTGGATGATCAGAATTCTGTTTTTCCAAACAAAATCCTTAGGCCTGCTACCCACAAAACTACTTAGCAGAATCACACAAAGAAAAAGGACGGAATGGAGGCTGACCATATATAAATAAATTCAACTCTCAACTAAAGGAGAAATGTCATGTTTTAACAATCTGAATATACGCTTCTTTGCCAGGAGGCGAATATTCTCTAATTAACGGGTTGGAAGACCGATGACCGAAGAAACCCAAAATCTAACGTTCTTCTGGATTTTCAATCGTTTAAACAAACTTGTAGCAAGATTGCAGATATACATATTTAACAAATAACAATTTTAAATTAAAATGATTTTTTCCTTCTGAATAAAAGGGAATTCTTGCGTCATTTTTTTTAAAAACAGGTAAAACGCAAAGTTTAGATGAGAAAGTCCTTCAGCCACTTCCCCATCGGTTCGTCATTGACTTTGATTAGTCGGAATTTTAAAAGAAGAAAAATAATACATCCCTCACAATTTTTACCTGAGTAAAAAAGTCGGAAACAGGCAGGGATGATTTTACGATAGTCTTAACCGAGATAAAAAATTTGACTTCTTTCTCCTGGAGTTTCAACAACGACCATCTTAAACCCCTTATTATTGAAAATTCTCGATTTCTGCTTTTCTTATCCGATTCAGGATGCCGGAATTACGTTGATTCCAAACATCCCGATGACCTCATTACCTGCATAAAATTCTTAAACCCTCATCATGCTGACTTTTTTCTCCGTACCTCTGTTTATAAGAAGGGTAAATCAAAACTTAAACTTTTTGATTATCCTAAAAAGTAGCTTCATTAAAAAATGTTTTTCCAATTTCAGAAGCGAAGTTTTCAACCTTAATCCTACCAAATCATTGAAGGTTAAACATTTCTATAATTTTATCAAATCCAACAGGTTTTCTCAAGAACTCTTTTATGATAGGGTACTCAGAAGATTTGGCCATATCCACCTTATCGATCGAACTGGTAATTATATAAATTGCACCATGCCAGTCTCCTATCACCTTAGAAAATTCATCCAAAAAGTCCCATGCATCCCAAATTGGCATATTGATGTCCAGTAAGATGAAATCCGGAAAACTTCCAGTCCTAGCTTTGCGCTCCACGATACCATCAAACGCTACCTTCCCGTTTTTATACGTTAAAATCTCGCCAAATAAGGTGGTGAATTCTACCATCTTTTTTGTCAAAACCATATAATTAATATCATCTTCGATGATGCAGATCGTTTTATCCCTGTTCATGGTATCTTTTTAAAGTAACTTTAAAACTACTTCCTGTTCCTTCCTTGCTTTCCACTTCAATCTCACCTCCCAATGCCTCCACCTGATTTTTGGTGATGAATAAACCTATCCCTCTGGAATCAGGATGATCGTGAAAGGTCTTATACATCCCAAATATTTTTCTCCCTTGTCGTTTTAAGTCAATGCCCAATCCGTTATCCACTACCTGAAGTTCGACTGTTTCATCCTTTACTTGAATTAGAATTTTAATCTCACAGGATTTTTTAGAATCCCTGTATTTTATGGCATTTGTGAGCAGGTTAAGGGTAATACTTTCCAGATAAATGGAATTTCCCAGAACCGGAATTGATTCATTTTTTTGAGTAAAATCTATTGAAACTTCAGAAGTTAATGCTAGAGAAGATACATTGAGCAAGGATGAATTCAATATTTCAATCAGATCTACCCTTTCCATGACTGTTCTGTCATTGGTTTGGATCTCGGAAACTTCCGACAGATTATGGATTGAATCCATCAAATTATCTATGACATTCTTAAAATTTTGAAAGAAAGAATTTTCAGCAAATTCTTTACTTTGAATTTCCATAAAGGAGGTCATGCCTGAAAGGTTAGCAGCATGGGACCGTAAATTATGAGACACGATATGAGCAAAATTTTTCAGTCTGTCATTTTGATTTTGAGTGAGGCTCAACAGCAACAACTGCTCATTCTCAAGTTTCTTTTGGTCCGTGATATCAAGGTGTAACCCTATCGATCCTACAAACTCCCCGGAGTCATTGTAGTTTGGACCTCCGCTGATTATCCAATGTTTTATTTCACCAGTTTTGGTTAATATTTCCATTTCGTAAACATCCGTTTTCCCTTCTTTCCTGGTGCGATTTCTTTCAAGGATGGATTTTTTTGAATCATCATTATCTCCAAAAAACATTTCAATTCCTTTTTGACCTACCATTTCATTCAATGAGAAACCAGACATTGCGCAAAAGCTTTGATTCGCAGTTTGAATAACATCCTCTCCATCAACCTCCAAAAATCCAAGATTCATGTTGGCAATGATATTTCGATATTTTTCTTCCTGAATTTGAAGCTGTTTTTGGGCTTTTTGCTTCTGTCTCACGCTGATCAGTATTTGCCCGAAAAGAGTTAATAATTTGATTTCTTCCTCGGCAAAATCACGCTTGATCCGCACACTGTCAAATCCCAAGAAGCCTAAAAGCTCACCAAGCTCTAACACCGGGATAGTAATCAGACTTTGGATTCCCTGTGGCTCGAGGATTGACCGCAGATTAGTTTCTCCATTCTCTGCGATAGGAAGTCGAGCAACATCCGGAACCACCAAAGGCAGTCCTTTGATGTGTTTTTCCAGCCAATCCTGAAGATATTCCAATGAAATCCCCTGCAGATTGTCCAGTTCCGGCTCAATACCCGGAGCGCACCACTCGTAGGTATTGGAAGTGGTACCTTCTTTAAAATTATAGTCAAAAATATAAGCCCTGTCCGCGTCTACGAAATGCGCTAGTTTTTCAAGAGCAGAATTGATTGTGCCGTCGATATGGTTAATATCGATGTTGATATAGGTAGAGGAAACTTCGATAAGGATATTTTGGAGTTCTACTTGCCTCTGAATTTTCTTGTCTTTGTTCTTTAATTCTGTTATATCAACTTCTACGGCCATGTAGCCATTGATTTTACCGGAATCTTCT
>JBILPR010000099.1:0-12794 GCA_044373795.1 Algoriphagus sp.
GCGAAATAAATTTGAATGGGCTGGCAGTAAGCCAATTTCGAAAACAGCATGCCGCCAGAGCGAACCATCCAGTTTCTCGACTATTTACCAAATTGACGTTGGACTGAGCGTTGTTTGTCAGCGCTACATGCCGGCCTCTCGCTAAAAAGCTTTACTAAAGCTTTTTTTACGCTCGATCCTGCTCGACTGAAAAAAACCCGTATTCAACACAAGATCTGCGGTGGTGAGTTTGGCACTTTATAAACAAGAAAACGGGGCTTACTTAACTTGGGTGCATCAATAAGCAATTACCAAAAAGACGTATATTTAAGTCATGGAAAAGGTTTTAAAAATCACAACCTTAAAAGAAAACATCTCTGACTTCGCGTATTGGTCGACCAAGAGTCATATTGAACGCTTGGAGGCGATAGAGATTCTCCGGCAGCATTATTTTAGCCTTAAGAAGGATGTTCAGCCAAGACTTCAAAGAATTTGTAGAGTTATTAAACAATCATAAAGCAGAATATCTGATTGTTGGTGGGTATGCAGTTGGTATTCATGGGCATCCACGGTATACCGGTGATCTAGACATTTGGTTGAACCCAAGCCCGGAAAACGCAGAAAAGATTTTGGCTTGCGTCAACGAATTTGGATTTTCGTCATTTGGCCTTTCCATCGAGGACTTCACCAAAGAGGGAAATGTCATCCAACTTGGATACCCGCCATTAAGAATTGATTTGATGACTCAGATTGATGGAGTGACATTCGATGATTGCTTTAAAAACAAAAAGGAAGTCGATATCGAAGGTCTCATAGTCAATTTCATTGGTTATCTGGACTTGTTGAAAAACAAAAAAGAATCAGGTCGGCTCAGAGACTTGGATGACATAGATAATCTATCCTGAGAAAATCTACTCTTTTCTATCTGCAATCATCCTATCCTCTAATTTCCTATTAGGGTATTTTTAAAATTCAAGTTGCAGCCTTTGGAAGGCCCCTGTAATTTCCCCTGACTTTTTTCAAGAAAACCAATATCTTAACACCTAATCAAACCCAAAAAACCTAAACTCATGAATCTTACAAAACCCGCGCTTCTAGCCTTTTTTCTAACCTTTTCAGGTCTAGCTTTTGCTCAGGACGGGACCATCTACCCACTTGAAGCTCCTGCTGAACCGAGAGCCATTGCGCTCGGTACTGGCGGCGTAGAAAATCAGCCCGCAAAGGAGAGCTGGTTTCTGCAGTGGGGCGATCCCATGGCTCGGAATATTACTACAGCGACACTCACTCCTTTCTTCCCTGAACCAGGAAAAGCAAACGGTGCTACCGTGATCGTCGCACCGGGTGGAGGTTTCAGCTGGCTTTCAATGGGAAATGAAGGTTGGGAAGTTGCTGAAGCACTTGCAAAGAAGGGAATCACTGCCTTCGTTCTCAAATATCGGCTCAACCCAACTCCGGAATCGCTCGAAGACTTTACAGCCTGGATGAATCGTCCTCGCCCAACCCCTGCCCCATCTTCCGACTCTTCGCCAAGCACAAACGCTCCCCGACCACCGCAGCGAGACCTCTCCAACCAATTGGAAGATGCGGAAGCAGCTTATGCCATGATCATTAGTCGAGCAAAGGAATGGGGAGTCGATACTTCCAGAATAGGCATGATCGGTTTCTCGGCAGGCGCCGGGCTGACCATGCATTCCACGCTCCATTCCAAAACTATGAAGTTGGCCTTTATCGGTCCGATCTATGGAGGAATGGGACCGGTGGAAGTTCCGGAAAATGCTCCGCCCATGTTTAATGTAATTGCTTCCGATGATTTTCTTTTTCAAGGTCAGACTGGCGTGATCGAATCCTGGCACAAAGCAGGCCGGCCTGTCGAATTTCATCTTTACCAGAACGGTGGTCATGGTTTCGGTCTTGGAAATCCCAACCGAACAAGCAACCGCTGGTTCGATGCCTTTATCCATTGGCTGGATGTGAACAAGTTTTTGGTCACTAAGAATTGAAAAGACCCTGATTTAAGTATTACTGCAACACTTCGGCATAAGGCAAGGAACCTGGATTTCTTTCCTTATGCTGAAGAATTAAATTACTGTTGTCCTTCAAAAATTAAATCCACTCAAGCGCTTTCCTTAACTCAAAATAACCCCACCTAAAAACCTTATTAATGTTTTTTTTGTATCGACTTACCCCCTTGTTCTTTGGTCTTTTTCTCTTTTCTGCCGGGATAAAAGCCCAAAATTCAGTTGAAAAAGAAAAGCTCACAAGTTCCTTAAACTACGGAAAAACCGTGGCAGTTTTTGGAGGCTCGGTTTCAGTTATCTCTGCCAGTGACAGTGCCAAAATCCTTTGGGAAAAACAGCTGAATCTGAAAATTACCAATTTCGGAGTATCCGGAGCAGGTTTTTCCTCTTTACAGGGGAAGTCATTGCAAAAGCAAGTAGACGAAGCAGGTGTATTTGATATTTATATCCTTTGGGCCTCCACCAATGATTATACCAACAAAAGAGAAATCGGTGAATACACTGATTACACGGAATTCGACGGATATGAAGAGCAAAAGCTGACTACTCAGGCTGGAGGCATTAATTATTGCATCAGGAAGATTTATGAAAAAAACCCTGACGCAATTATCTACTTCTTCACTTCAAGTAAGGCTTTTAATAACCGAGGCGGCTATGACCCTCATGTTGAAGATGGAATGAAACGCTACGTGGAAATGCAAAAGATGATTTGTGGGTTACACGGAATTCCGGTTTTGGATCAATTCTCCACTGCAGGTTTCAATACCTACAATCAGAAGCGTTTCTATTCTGACCCGATACACATGAACTATTTGGGATATAAAAAATTAGGAGAGCTTCAGGTAGCATTTCTTGCATTTCCGAATTAATCATTGCTCAAGGATTCAGAATGAATAGTGTCTCGGAAATCCCAACCGAACAATCAATCATGGTTCGATGCATTTATCCATTGGGTAGATGTAAACAAGTTACTTACTGCCAAAAAAGAATGAAGCAGCAGACAGATAATTTTCAACCAACATGAATCTGAAAAGTCATTGAATAAACAAGGTGAAAGATATCTTTAAATCAACCCAATTAACTCTTGCCTTAATTGCAATTTATTTGATTGCCTTAGTTTGGATAATAGTGCTAAAATTCAACATCGCCTTTCCTTATATGCAATGGCAGAGAAGTATCAATCTGATACCGTTTAGTGAGCCTCTAATCCTAAATGGCAAAGTTGATTTTGGTGAACTCATTTTGAACGTGCTGATTTTTGTGCCGCTTGGTCTCTACGTGGGGATATTATTTGAAAAGTGGAATTTTGCGAAGAAAGTCGCCTTGTTTTCATCCATCAGTTTCCTCCTGGAAGTAACCCAGTATATTTTGGGAATTGGTGTTTTTGATATCACGGATATCATCAACAATACTTTGGGCGGGTTAATAGGATTAATGATTTATAAGGGAGTTGAAAAAGCTTTCAAAGACAGGCTCAAGGCACAAAAATCCGTAAACATCCTCGCATTGGCAGGAACGATTAGCATTTTCTCATTCCTGATTTTTCTAAAAATTAGCCGCCTCTGGATATTTAGGATGTAATTTTTTCAGCCAGTCCCAAATTTAAATTGGAAGGTTCAGTATCTGCAAATACACTTTTGTGCCATTAGGCAAATTCTCTTTACAATATGATTTGGAAGGCTGATGCTTAGACATGGTTCGACATGGTTCGACAAGATCACCAACCGAGATCAACCCTGCTCAGCACCTGGGAAAGCCAAATCAAACGTTCACCTCGATTTTCAATTAAATAAACAAGGGCAAAATACTGAATGAAAAAAAGACCGAAGAGTTGGGTATTCCCTCTTGGGTCTTTTGTGGTTTAAGGAAAAATGAAAAGGAATGAAAAACCCGAGTGATTTCTACTACTCACTCATGTACAAAATACCCGAAGTCCGCAAAGGTTCTCGTGAGCCACCAAAGGCTATTGTTGAAGTATTTCTTATTCGTTCGTCCGGCTTGGGATTGAAGCGGAATCCTAACACTCCCATCCTCATTCAGAATAGCTTTGTGCAAGTTGTTTTCCGGTACCACGGCACAGATATGCCCCGATGAATTCTCATTTACATTACGGGCTGAGATGATACAAACCTTCCCCCTATTAGCTTCTGCCTGAAACTCATTTAAATCAAAAACCCTCCTCCATCCAAAATCATCTCCCCATTCCAATAACCAACGCAGCAGATTATTGGCATTCAACTCATTGACAGTTTGACCATATTGAACCGGGACCTGATGCAGTTGATTCAATTCAATAAGCGCCCTGCTTGTCCACCATACTCGGGGCAGAAAAACCCCGTTGAGGTAGCAGTAATCGTGTGCATAGATATTGCAATAAGTGCTGGAGGAGGTGGGAGCATATCTGGCGCTTTGCTCCACATTAATCCACTCGATGATGCTATGAATCGAGGAGCAGGCTTTTTCAACCGAACTTCGGTCACGTGAAGGTCGATTAGGTTCCCCCAAAGGATAAGCCCGACCGGTGGTTACTTTTCGGGTTACATTGGCCCTGTTTTCTTGCAAATGAACCGGAGTCACATAGTTTGCCAGAATCGGAGCGGGAGTAGCAGTGGGGATTGGAGCTGGAGCTAGCGGCGCTTGGGACGGAACTGCCTCCAGATAGCGATTGGCGACAAAGCCTGTGGTAGCTGGCCCACCCGAGAGTTGGACCCTGACCTCCCACCAATCAGGGCCAGAGTCGGCTATTTTTTCAACTAGTTGACCATGGGAAAGCACCGCAATTATGTTTCGGGGGGTCTGTGAATTTGGAGTGCTTCTCAATCGAAGCTCATTGGCTGTAACTTTGTATTTTGACATACCATTTCGTTTTAAAAAAAGTACTTGAATTTAGCATTTTTTATCTAAAAATCAGACACATAGGAAACCAGACCAAGCTTAATTCCAACTAATACCTTTCTCTATTTCAGAATTGGAAATTCTCCCTTTTTAGTAGTATTATTAAAAATGGAAGAACCGCCAGAAATAAAGTTAGAACTAACGATAACAGACAAGATATTCGAAATTCTCGGATGGATTTCTCTTGTTGCGGTTTGGGTTTTCACAATCACCAACTACAATAACCTGCCTGATATCATCCCGATCCATTTTAACGGAGCAGGTCAGGCGGATGGATTTGGTGGAAAAGCAACCATCCTGACTCTTCCAATAGTCTCTACAATTCTATTTACCGGAATGACAGTTTTGAATAAATTTCCGCACCTTTTTAATCATCCGACCAACATCACAAAAGAAAACAAACTCCGTCTCTACACCAATGCGACAAGATTGATCAGGTACTTGAAACTAATCTTGGTTATTATTTTTGGCATTATAGTGTTTAAGACGATTCAAAATGTGAATGGAGAAGCTGACGGGCTGGGAAACTGGTTCACACCCATTACAGTAGGGATGATATTTATACCGGTGATATATTTTGTGATTAGAGCTTATGAAGCGGATTAAAAAAGAAAGAGTAAAATCTTGGCAATTATTTATCGATTAGACGGCTCGACCAGAAATGATTTTTACTTCCTGCTCTGACCACCAACTTTTAAATACGGAAGGCTTGCAAACTCAGTAATCTGAAATGACATCCACTTTGGTGCTTGTCTTAGACCATCTAAAAAAATTATCATTAGGATTATTTATCCAAAAACCAATCTTCTTTGCCCCATTGAAGAATAATCGATAGGGATGAATTATTTGGGAACGCAAGGACTGTAAATAATAAGTAAGAAATACTCTCAAGTACCTCTGGTAATGTCGCAGAAGGATTCCTTTCGAACGTTTTGCGTAAGACCGAAGTTTGCGCAATAAAACTAATACGACCCAATGGATATCAAACAGTAAACTCCTGACCCCAACTATGCAATGAAGTAATACTTGGTAATAATTTTTGCCCTTTAAGAGTTAATGTATATTCAACTGTTGGCGGGACTGTTGCAAAAACTTCTCTTGTAAGAATTCCATTCGCTTCCATGTTTTTCAATTCTTTGACTAACATCCTCGTATTAATTCCTTCAATACTTCTTTCAATTTCTTTAAAACGCATTTTACCTTTTGACAAAATGTAAATGATTGGCATTGCCCATTTTCCGCCTATTATATCCAAAACATCTTTTAAAGCGCAAGTTTTTTCAGAAACGTTTATTTTTTTTTCGACCATAACACATTGATTTTAATCATTGCTTTACACTAGGTTACTACTTTACATTAATGTACCTACTTGCAAAAGTAAAGCTATGAATATACGTTTGCAACATAATTTTTAAAAAAAATGAAACTATTAGAATCAAAAAAAGTAGGTCAGAAGACCCTAAAAAACAGCATGGTAATGGCGCCCATGACGCGCTCGCGTGCAAATATGAATGGTGTAGTGGGAGACTCTACTGTTTTATATTATACCCAAAGGGCAAGTGCAGGACTAATCATCAGTGAAGCCATAAATATCAGCAAAGAAGCCACTGGGAGTCCTCTTACTCCTGGAATTTATACTCAGGAACAACTGACTGCCTGGACAAAAGTCACACAAGCTGTTCATGAAAAAGGTGGTGTTATTTATGCCCAACTTTGGCATACAGGACGTGTTGGACATTCACTTGTGAAAAATGGAGCGCAACCTGTTTCTTCTTCAGCTTTAGCAATTGAAGGACAAAAGCATTTCACAATGGAAGGAATGAAAGATTACGAAACCCCAAGAGCATTAAGCACCGAAGAGGTAATAACCATTGTTCAAGAGTATAAACAGGCAGCTATAAATGCTTTGGAAGCAGGTTTTGACGGAGTTGAACTTCATGCAGCGTTTGGCTATTTGCCTAATCAGTTTTTAGCGGAAAGTGCAAATCAGAGAACTGACCAATATGGCGGAAGCCACGAAAATCGCAATCGCTTTGTATTAGAAGTAATGCAAGAAATGGTAAAAGCTATTGGTAGTGACAAGGTAGCTATCCGCTTATCGCCTACAAGTACCTACAACAACATTGTGCATCAAAGTCCAATTGAACAATTTACCTCACTAATAAATGAATTGAACGACTTGCCTTTATCATACATTCATATAATGAATGTCCCATTTCCTGCTGATAAATTCCCTCAATATCCTGTCAATTCTGTTGAGACTTTTGGGAAACTAACCCAACATGCTGTCATTGCTAATTGTGGCTATACTAAAGAAACAGGGGAAGCAGAATTAGAAAAAGGAATTGCAAAACTTATTTCTTATGGAGCCTTATTTTTAGCAAATCCGGATTTACCAAAACGGTTTGAACTCAATACAGAACTTAATCAACCCGACAGAACTACCATGTATGGTGGTCAGGATAAAGGATATATTGATTATCCGTTTTTGGATTAACCGTAAACGGCACCAAAATACTTGATTAAAGAAATTCAGAAACAAACATAAAATCGGTAAAAATTATGGACAGAGTTCAAGCAATTTTAACATTAGACATGGATAATATTCCAAGTAATTTTCAAGAAATACTAAAACATGAACAGGAAGTAATAGCAAAGTGGAAAGAGGAAGGCGTTTTAGAACATTTATTTTTAAGACAAACCAGAAATGGAGCGGTTTTAATCTTTAAGGATGTTGACGAAGAAAAAGCTAAAGAATTAATGGCGACACTTCCCTTGTACAAACTGAAAAAAACTGTTGAATACCTCAACTTGATCCAACAGTTTTAAATAGACAAGTGGAATGATCTGATACTAAAAAAAATCCAGAATGGAATACCTGATCAAAGAAGAAAAACTCCTCCTCGAATACTATCCCGGAAAAGGCGCATGGACATTCCACATCAAAATCCCCAACACGAATCATATAAAATCAAAATGGGGATCTCTTAAGGTTTCGGGAACACTCGACCATTACCGGATCGAATCGAAAAATCTGATGTCTCTCAAAGGACAAGACAAAATGCTGGCTATAAACGAATCGATTAGGAAGGGAATCGGGAAAACCGGAGGAGATTTTGTCACAGTCACCCTGCAAATCGATTCTGCGAAAAAACCCGGGGATGATTCCTATGTACTGGACTCTTTCAGAGATGCAGGAGTTCTCCCAAAATTTGAACTCCTGAAAGAAAAGGAGAAAACTGAGATTATCAAAAGCATTCTTGACCAGCCTGATGAAGACCAGCAGGTAGAAAGAATTCTTTTCTACATCAAAAAGCTGACTTAAATAAAATGGATAATATCCATAGGCTGGGAATTTCCCAAAAATCAAGCTTCTGTTAAGATTTGAATAGATTGTTAAAAGCAGTTCGATCTACCCTATTTTAGCAACTCTTAAAAGTTTAACTCTCTTCTGCTTTATGTTCAAAAAATCAATTATAGTCCTCTCATTACTCTTTTGCTTTGGTCCTGTCTGGGCACAGAAAAAAACCAAACATCCCAAAAACATCATTTTGATGGTAGGTGACGGAATGGGAGTTGCCCAAATCTATGCGGGATTAACAGCTAACCACGGACATCTGAATTTGGAGAGTTTCCCGGTGGTGGGTTTCCACAAGAATCAGGCGTCTAACAACTTTGTGACTGATTCGGCTGCCGGAGCCACCGCTTTTTCCTGCGGGGAAAAAACCTACAATGGTGCTATCGGAGTGGATGCAAATGGTGAAGCTATTCCCACGATTCTTGAAATTGCGGAGGAAAAAGGCCTTTCCACAGGATTGGTAGCAACTTGCTCTATCACTCATGCGACTCCCGCGAGCTTCATTTCCCATCAAGCTTCCCGGTCTTTGGATGAAAATATCGCTTTGGACTTTCTGAATACTGACATCGATGTATTTATCGGAGGAGGAAGGAAATTTTTCGCCAACCGAGCTGATGGATTAAATCTGGTTGATTCACTTAAAAACAGAAACTATCAGATTGCCAACTCAATCGCGGAAGTTCAGCAAATCAAAACAGGGAAGCTTGCTGCCTTTTTGGCTGATGAACAGCAGCCGAGATTTTCCGAAGGACGTGGAGATGAATTGGTAAAATCCACTGAGGTCGCGCTGAACCTGCTTAAAACCAATAAAAAAGGGATGTTTTTGATGATCGAAGGCTCTCAGATCGACTGGGGCGGACATGCCAAGGATACCCAATACATCGTGGAAGAAATGATTGACTTTGACAATGCCATCGGAAAGGTGTTGGAATTCGCCTCCAAGAACAAAAACACGTTGGTGATCATCACAGCCGACCACGAAACAGGCGGATTCACGATCAACGGAGGCAATACCGAAACGGGAGTTGTCGAGGGCAAGTTTACAACAGGCAGCCATACAGGAGTGATGATTCCAGTGTTTGCATTTGGCCCTGGATCAGAAAATTTCGCGGGGATTTATGAAAACAATGAGATCTTCCACAAAATGATGCGTGCCTTTCGGTTTTCGAAATAAGATTAACCTATCTGGGAATTTGGTAATCAAAAGAAATTCAATCCTTTCAGGATTGTTATCCTGATATTAACTGATAGCCACCCAAACATTGGGTGGCTCTTGATTTTTGACCACTTCGTGGCCAGATTGTTAGATCGAGGTAAAGAATAATCCCGAAGGGATTGAACCTTTCAATAAGCATGGGTGAAACCAACGGAAAAACGTGAATTATAAAATATAACAACCCTAAAGTGGTTGAACTTTATTGTTGGTGAGGGTGAGTTCTAATCCGGAACACCAACCGGCTGTTCGGGATTTGGAATCCCGAACCCAGATCAACCGGATTTGTAATCCTCAAAAATATGCCCCATTCCTCAGGAAGCATCGAATACAACACTTTCATATTTAATAAACTCCGTGACCTCTCAGCAAACCACCGCGTCCTCCGTGGTAAAATTTAAAAGGCCCTTAATCTTCCTTCTCAAAAACCAGAAAATGCTGAATGTTCATGAACTGACCGTTTTCCACCAGTTTGAATCCATTGGCCTTAAGTTCTTTCTCCACCTGCCTGACAGTCATTTTATGGAGGGGCTTGATTGCTACTTCAGGATCTTCTCCCCTGTACTCGATCAATAAAATTTTACCATCAGGTTTGAGCGATTCTTTGATAGCATTTAGCATTTCCTGAGGGTATTCGAGTTCGTGGTACACATCCACCATGATCACCAGGTCGATGGAGTTTGCGGGAAGATTGGGCGTTTGCTCCGCACCCATGATCGGAATGACATTTGAAAAACCAAGTTCCTTGGTCCGATTTTGAAGGTATTGAATTGCCTCATCCTGAATTTCAACGGCATAGACTTTTCCTTCGGGAACTTTCGGAGCGATTCGAAAAGTATAATACCCTGAGCCTGCACCAATATCTGCAACCACGCTGTTAGAACTGATCGGCAGGTTTTCCAAAGCAAGTGAAATGCTTTCTTCCTGTTCACGGCTTTGCCGCTCCAGCCAGTCTCTTCCTTCGAATCCCATGACAAAGGAAATTTCCCTTCCCATGTACACTTTTCCAATCCCATCGTAGTCCGGGGTCTTAGAAGTGTAGGGAGAATCTGCAACCTTAGGTTTGTTTTGCGCCTGGCAGGAAAAATTCAAAGCCAGACTCAAACTAATCAGCAAGTAAAATAGGGATCTCTTCATGAGGTTTGTTTTTGAAGTAAACACGGAAAATCAGAGCATGTTTTTAAATAGGAAAGAAAGACTGATAGAAGATAAAAAAAGACGGAAGACCGGAGACCGAAGACGGAAGGAATTAAAGACAGAAGATCTTTAATTTGTGATAGAAGTCCTACATCCCGAGCTGTGGACTGTCATCTGTCAACGATGACAAAGTAATTAGCATTGATTGGGACCTTCTCCCATCCCAGAGGAAAATCATCTTATTTGTAATAGATTCGATCTTCGGTTCTGAAAACAAAGAAATAAAATTCAAGAAATGGTCACCCAATCAAAAACACAATTCTTTATGAGGGCATTAATTTTTGCAGCATGCTTTTTAGCCTGCACCATTTCTGCTTTCGCTCAGGAGAAAAAAGCAGAAGAAAAGTACTTGAATGAAGCCGTCAAAATCGCTCAGGACAAAACGATCTCAGCGGCTTTTGCAGAGATTGACAGGCTTAACGCAAAAACTATCCAGGATCTGATCATGCTCAATGAGATTCCTGCACCTCCATTTAAGGAAACTCAAAGGGGTCTCAAATACAAGCAAATGCTGGAGGAAACCGGTGGTGTGAAGGTTTGGATCGATAGCATCGGAAATGTCCTGGCCCTGCGAAAAGGAACAGTTGGCAAGCGCGTAGTCGCTATCGACGGGCACTTGGATACTGTCTTTCCCGAAGGGACTGATGTGAAAGTAAAGATGAGGGGAGATACGCTTTTTGCACCCGGGATTGGCGATAATACGCGAGGCCTCATGGTGGTGCTTACTGTCCTGAGAGCGATGGAAAAAGCAAATATTCAGACTGAGGATGATGTTCTATTTGTCGCTACTGTTGGTGAAGAAGGCAACGGAGATTTGCGCGGAGTGAAATATCTTTTTGAGAAAAGCGAAATCAAAATCGATTCCTGGCTTTCAATTGACACGAATGGAATTGGCACTGTCGCAAACAGGGGGACTGGCTCTATCCGATATAAAGTAACTGTTTCGGGTCCGGGAGGACATTCCTGGGGAGATTTTGGTTTGGTAAATCCACACCATGGTTTGGCAAAAATGATCAATTACTTCTCCGATGAGGCAGCTCGATTTTCTGCTGTTGCCAAGACAAAAACCAGTTTCAACGTAGGCAAAATCGGTGGAGGGACTTCTGTCAACTCAATTCCTTTCGAATCCTGGATGGAAGTGGATATGCGCTCCGAAGATGATGAAAGCCTAAACACGATGGATTCGATTTTTAAATCCTCGCTTCAAAAAGGTCTAGATGAATACAACGCCAATCGAAAGACTGAACCTGAATTGACAATGCAAATTGATCAGATCGGATTCAGACCATCCGGAACAACCGATCCAAATGCGCCTTTAGTCCAACGTTCCTTGGCAGCAATCCAATCTTTCGGCTTTACTCCTAACTTGGATATCATGTCTGGAAATGCTAATCTGCCAATTTCAAAAGGCATTCCTGCCGCAACAATAGGTTGGGGTGGCCAAAGTGACAATGCCCATGCCCTCGACGAGTGGTGGCTGGATGACAAGGGAACTGATGCGATCAAACTGGCCTTGCTCACTTTGGTATCGGAGGCAGGACTTAGTAAGTGATCAGGACCTAATAGGGTAAAAGAATTCCCAAGGTCGTCTCTTTCCCTCTTCCAATTTCAGGCTTTCTTTCTTGATTCAAAGAAGCGGGAAGCGCAGGGAATACCCCTTTTCAAAATCATTGATTGGGAAGAAGAAGTAAATAAAGATTTACTTTCCGCAGCTTTCAATAAAAACGTACCTGGCAAGCTGAGAACTCCACTCACATATCCAACGACTTTTTCACAATCATAAAATCAACTCATGAGCTGGATACTATTGATCATTGCAGGATTATTTGAGGTAGGTTTTGCGACCTGTCTCGGTAAAGCCAAAGAAGCAAGCGGGATGATTGCCGTTTATTGGTATGCCGGGTTTTTGATTTGCCTTACCATCAGCATGGTGCTTATGGTTCATGCCACGAGAGATTTACCGATAGGAACAGCCTATGCGGTCTGGACGGGAATTGGTGCAGTGGGAACCGTTTTAGTCGGGATTTTTATCTTTAAAGAACCTGCAGATTTTTGGAGAGTATTTTTCATCACTACCCTGATTGCCTCGATTGTCGGGTTAAAAGTGGTATCGCACTAACCCAAAAATTCTGCT
>JBILPR010000407.1:0-3756 GCA_044373795.1 Algoriphagus sp.
GTCACATGGCCATCAAATTAGCGAAAGGATTGGGAGCGTCAGTTACCCTGTTTTCAAGGTCGGAAGGCAAAACTGAAGACGCCAAAAAATTAGGAGCTGATGAAGTGATTATTTCCACAGATGCCGGACAAATGAAATCTGTAAAAGGAAAATTCGATTTGATCATAGATACCGTTCCCATCATTCATGACATCAATCCCTATGTGACGACATTAGGTATTAGCGGAACCTTGGTTTTGGTTGGTTATTTAGGGCCGTTGGATCCAATGCTCAATTCTGTCCCGATGATCTTGGGAAGAAAATCTGTAGCTGGCTCTTTGATAGGAGGAATCGCAGAAACACAGGAAATGCTGGATTTCTGCGGAGCAAATAACATCGTATCCGAAATCGAAATGATCGATATGCAGGACATCAATGACGCTTATGAAAGAATGGTTAAGAGCGATGTCAAATACCGCTTCGTCATTGATATGGCTTCGCTGAAGAATTGATTTCCAATCCCTTCGACTTGATTCGACGTACTTCGACAAGCTCAGGTCAAGTGCTCAGAGGCATAAGTTAGATTTTTATTCGAGAGAGAGTGAATGCGGCGGTGCAGTATTCACTCTCTCTCTTCCTTTAAACCAAAATTAGTCGAGGGCTGAGGGAAGTCCAAGCCTTTTCAGGCCAAGAAAAAGTTTGCTCCTCTCAGGGTCGTGTAAAATTAAAACCATGGGGATCAACAAGCCAAATTCTTAATAAAGTTTGAAGAGAGTAGACTTTTGAATTGAATTTAAATGAACAGGTTTTCAACTTTCCGAAGGAAATTAAGTGAAGTATAGGCAAACCGAATGAAGGTCACATGCTTCTAAAAAGTGTGGGTATTTTAGCATTTCTGCCGCCAAGCAAATGAAACAAGATTTAAAGTCCAAATAAACCAGCTGTCGCCAGTCCGTTGACGATCGGGACTTACTTCAATTTTAGACCATTTCCAGCCAAAAGTCTAAAGAGAATTCTCTACCAAATAAAAGGTATTCACCTTTATTGATCCTCGACATCTTCTTCTTCCGCCACCACATCCATGGCAGCTTCCGTCCAGGCAACAATGAGTTTGCGGTCCTGATCATCTAGTTTGGCAGAAGGATGCATCAGCGTGTAAATGCGCATGGGCATGCGCCCTTCTCCCACTTCCATGGATATATCATCAAGTTTTCCCAGTTTATCCATCATATCGTACTCCTGCCAAATCGAAAAATTGAGTTCTTCACGGGCGGCCCTAATATCCCGGACTACCAACCAGGAAGAAGGCGCGACATATGAATACCAAGGGTAGACGGTCTCGTTGCTATGGCAGTTGTAGCAGGATTTTTTTAAGAGGATACTTACATCCTGACTGACTAAACCGCTTCCCATAAGATCCCCCGGATTATTGGATTCTACAGCCGGTAATTCGTTTGGGATTATTTGAGCGACCAATAAGAAGAAGGTCAGCGCGCCCAGGATGTAGTATCTCTTTTTCATCAGTTCGTAGATTTCTTTTTGCCGGTGCTCCAGTCCTTTAAAGTGGCCAATTCAGCTTCGGTTAATTTTCCTTCCGGCTTGTTTTCAAGAAATTTCTTAGGTGGCATATCACCTTTCTCCAAGACTTCGGCTATTTTTCCTTTGGTAGCTAACTGCTTAGACTTTTTGGTTGCTTCGAAAGCATCCCAATCCAGTTTGGCCTTGCCTTTCTCATTTTTTGATTCCGCATTGTGGCAACCGTAACACTTGGTCTCCACAACCGCCTTGACATCTGCCGGCAGATCCGGAGCGAGAAGCATTGCATGAAGAGTTGTTTCCGGTTCAGATTCCGGTTTGGTAGTTGCCTGAAAGAACAAAAGCCCAATGAGGGCAGCAGACGAGAGTAAGAATGATTTTTTCATAATGTGGTTTAAAAGTTAGAAAAGGAATTTCAAAAAGTTTTTGCTTTTGAACAAACATAATCTGTTAATTTTTAGACTAATAGGAGAGAGTCTTCCAAATTTTACAAATAGAAAAACACCTTACTGGAAAGTGAAAAGACTTGGGCTTGGGAACCAAAAAAAGAAATAGGGCAGTTAGGTTTTTATTGTCCTTACAGATCAATCTTATAAACTGCTTTTCTTGGGTTGAAATTGGAGATGATTGGAATTGCAAATTTCAAAAAATAAAAAGGCGTAGATTCAAATCTACGCCTCGTCACGAGAAATGCTAAACCCAAACTTGGTAGTGTCAAAAGTCAAATAAATCACCCAACAAACCTTTTTTCTTTTTATCGCGATAGTCATTATCCTTTGAATAGTATTGATTTTCCGGATAACGATCAGGCTGAATATTTCTAACAGGTTGTGAGGACCTTTCAATGATTTTATCAAGTTCTCCACGGTCAAGCCAAACTCCACGACATTCCGGACAATAATCGATTTCGATACCGCTTCGATCGGTCATGACGAGGGCTACATTACAAGTTGGACATTTCATATTTTTACTGGTTATTGATTTATATTACTTTTTAAAGCCTGGAGTCAAAATCATGTTGTAGAATCAGGAAAAGTAATTTCGTGAAATTTCCATCTGATTTTTTCTTTCGTTCCAACTTAACGGAGGCAAATTAATTAAGGTTTGAAGTTTAAGAGGGAAACTCAATGGGGCAAGGAATAGGGTAGCCTTATTTTTTTGTACTCTGTCAGATTTTTCATTGCAAAACGGCGAATATAAAAATGAGCTTCAATTTGATTTAATTAGTTTAAGTATTTGGAATTAAATCCTTAATTTTTCACCAACTATCACCCAAATGAGATTTCTTGCCACCTTCATCCTTTTCCTAATCGGGAATTTAGGCTTTGCCCAAGTACAAATTGTCGCCGAACAGGACCCGGACAGAAACCTGACTCTGATCGCATTTAACAAGAATCCGATTCCTTACACCGTCAGGTTTGAATTTCTGAAGCTGGAAAATCTGGAGTCTTGGGAAGGCAACATTATTTTCAAAGTAGCCAAGCCTGGTAAAAGCGAATTGTTGAAGTTGCGGTCGGTCTATGTCAACGAGAATACCAGCTTCAACTACAACACGAAATTGTATAAAGGCAATTACCAGCCGAGTGACCTTGCCCGTCCCGCGTATTTGATACCGGTAGAAGAGGGGACTGTCCTCAGCGTGCGGCCGCTAACTGCAGAAATGTCTGAAAATCTAACCAAATCTGAAAGCCTGCCTTTTGTGGGTGTTGGATTTTTCTTTGAAAATTCCGCAATCATTTGCGCTCCACGGAAGGGAATTGTTTCGGAAATCAAGATGGACGGAGAAAATGCTGCGACTGGACCATCTGATTTTGACTCCGAAAACTTTGTAGAGATTTACCACCAAGATGGGACCTTCAGCAGATTGACAGGTTTGAAAGCTGGCTCGGCCAAAGTTGCGGTCGGGGAGGTCGTGATTCCGGGTCAAGCCATCGCCGAATCTTCCGCACAACCAAATCAAACCAACCACCACGTCAAGATGATCCAAAGCAGGTGGGAAATGGGTGAAATGGGAATGATCTGGGTTAATTTCCCGGTAAATGTTTTTGCAGGACAACAGGAAGTCCAAATTGGCGAAGTCACCACCGAACTCAAATCCATCCATCCCGCCGAACTTATCTCCAAGGAGATGGACAAAAAAGAACTCAAGAAGTTTCTAGGGAAATAATGGAGGAAGTTTTTGGAGAAATGGAATTATAACTTCAAAAAAATAGTCTTGCCGGAAAATCTCTGTTAAGCTGC
>JBILPR010000100.1:0-12766 GCA_044373795.1 Algoriphagus sp.
TGAAAGGAACTAATAAGGGTAACCTGATTCTGAAAGATGTGATGGCTCATGAGGCTGGTTTGGTTTCATTTATCCCTCATTATGTGAAAACTGTACATAGCGGAAGCTGGAAAAGTGATTATTACAAAAGCGCTTCGGAACTTGGATTCAGCCGGCCGGTTTCGAATGAAATGTATGCGATAGATGGTTTGCGGGACAGTATTTGGAACTGGACGGTGAAATCGGACTTGATGCCAAAAGCTTCCGGTAGCAGGCATAAGTATGTATACTCAGACCTTACGATGTATTTCATGCAGGCGGTAGTGGAAAGAGTAGTAAATCAGCCTTTGGACGAGTTCTTGGAGCAAAACTTCTACTCACCACTCGGGCTTCATACTTTGACTTTCAATCCACATTCAAAAGTTCCTTTGACCAATATCGCCCCAACGGAGAATGATGTAGCTTTTAGGAAGAGACAAGTTCAGGGATTTGTGCATGACCCAGGGGCAGCCATGTTTGGGGGAGTTGCCGGACATGCAGGTCTTTTTGGTACTGCCAATGATCTTGCTGTCATGATGCAAATGATGCTCAATGAAGGCGTTTATGGAGATGTGGATCTGATCAGGCCTGGTACGATTGCAAAATTCACCGATAGACAATCCACCCAAAGCAGACGAGGTTGGGGTTGGGATAAGCCGGAACCTGAGGATGGAAAAGGAGGCTCTGCAGGAAAACTTGCACCAAAGAGTACCTTCGGACACACAGGATTCACCGGAACATGCGTCTGGGCGGATCCGGAAAACGACCTTATTTATGTTTTTCTTTCCAACCGGGTCTATCCGGATGCAGAGAATAACAGGCTGTTGGATGAAGGCACCAGAACCAAAATCCACGACATCATCTACGAGGCGATGGCAAAAAATTAAATTGGGAAACTTCATTTCTTCAGTTTCTCCGTTCAAACAAAAAGACCTCTGAGCACGCTCAAAGGTCTTTTTTGTTTCGGATGAGTTTCGGGTTTTTACTTTCCTCCCACCAAAATCAACTCCTCTTGCGGAGTGATCAGGTATTCTGCTCCTGATTCAGTGACCACAGCCATTTCTTCCACAGAGATTGTCTTGGTCGTTCCATCCGGCTGTTTCCAGCAATGGAAACCGTCAAAAGCGAACGTCATCCCCTGTTTCAATTCTTTCTGCGCAGCAGGTCTTGGAGTCGGGCTTTGAGAGCCTCCCAGGTTTGGGCCTACGTCATGCGCTACGTATCCTACCGGGTGTCCGGTACTCCACATCACGAATTCTGAACCTGCTTTGGTCATCAGATCGCGCTGTGCCCGATCCACGTCGATACCTTTTATTCCCGGTTTCATTGCTGCCAAAGCGGCACGGCTGCCTGCTTTTCCATTTTCCCAATATTGCTGGACATCTTCCGGAGCAGTGGTCTCACCTTCTTTCAGGACGTACGCGAACCGCTGAATATCACTTACCCAGACATCATATAGTTTTACCCCAAAATCAATCTGAATCACATCACCAGGCATGATAACTTTGTCAGTTGCATGAGAATGTCCACGATCAGGTCCGGAGTTCACATTTGGATTTTGGTCTGGATGCCAGGCGTCCTTCACTCCGTATTCAGTCATTTTTGCTTTCAGAAATTTCGCCACATCGGCATCCGTTGTTTTTCCCGGAATGATCATTTTGTATGCTTCCACCTGAAAATCTGAGGCGAGCTGAGCAGCTTTCTTCATGATTTCAACTTCTTCAGGAAGTTTGATCGAGAGCCATTCATACACCAATTCCGTGGAGGAAATCAATTTGGAAGCATCCGTCCCCATCAATTTCTCAAGTTCTACTTGTTGGGAATGCGATAAGCCATCGGCAAGTGCATTGGTGGGAGAGGTGTTGATTGCGATGGATTTGAAATTTTTCTCTTTCAGAAACTCCACTGCTTTCTCCAAAGTGGAGGCGCCTTGCTGAACTTTCAAAACCGTTTCATGAATGTCGAGTTCATCGAGTGCGGTTGCTTCTCCCTCGGGAGAAAAAACCAACGAGTGAAAACCGGTTTCATCCTGGTAAAAAAGGAAACTTGCCATGCCACTGGCATTCTCACCGCCGACATGAGTGGCAATAGGGTCATTGTGGTTTTCCCTGCATAGAACCAGCCAAGCATCTATATTGGCGGCTTTCATTGCCTCAGGGAGTAGCTTGGCGATTCGCTGCTTTCTGATTTCCGGCCACGGATTGTCATTCCAAAGGGGCGGCTTTTCCTCTGTTATTTCAGGTTTTGGGGAGTCGCAGGCTTGAAATAAAAGTGCAATTATGAGAACTGCAAGGAATGTCTTTTTCATATAAATCAAGAGTTGTTGATGGGAACTAAGATAATTTAAATAGGAAAACCATCGGGAAATTTTGATCAACGTTTATATTTTTGAAATGAAAGGGCAAATTTTGTGTGTGAGATGCGGGATAATCATTAAGATTTTCCCGGGATCAAAGGGTTCATATTAATTATTTTAATTTTGAACAAAAATGATCCTTATGCGTGTTTACAGACAAATCACCCATCCAGCACCGACTTTATCATGAAAATAGGAATTGTTTGTTATCCAACTTTTGGGGGAAGTGGTGTAGTGGCAACAGAACTTGGAAAAGGTCTTGCCAAAATCGGTCATGAGGTTCATTTCATTACCTATCGTCAGCCCACCCGACTGGATTTTTTCAGCGAAAACCTCTACTACCACGAGGTAGATATCAAAAGCTACCCATTGTTCGATTTTCCTCCCTATGAACTTGCTCTCGCGAGCAAGATGGTAAGTGTAGTGAAATATGAAAAGCTTGATCTCCTGCATGTTCATTATGCTATTCCCCATGCGTCAGCGGCCTACATGGCTAAGCAAATTCTGAAAGAGCAGGGAATTCATATTCCCGTTGTGACTACTTTGCACGGGACCGACATCACTCTTGTGGGCAAGGATCCAAGTTACGAGCCCGTTGTGACTTTTAGTATCAACCAATCGGATGGTGTCACGGCTGTTTCCGAAGATTTGAAAAAAGAGACTTACCAATATTTTGATATTAAGCGAGATATTGAAGTGATCTATAATTTCATTGATTTGAATCGTTTCAAGAGACAAAAGAAGGAACATTTCAAATTAGCAATTTGCCCGAACGGCGAAAAATTGATAGTTCACACATCCAACTTCCGTAAAGTGAAGCGGGTTGAAGATGTGATCCGGGTGTTTTTCGAAGTGAGAAAGGAAATTCCTGCTAAGTTACTTTTAGTGGGTGACGGTCCGGAGCGGGACAAAATGGAAAGACTTTGCCGTGAGCTAGGAACCTGCGATGACATCCGGTTTTTAGGAAAGCTGGAGTACGTTGAAGAGGTCCTTTCTGTAGCTGATCTATTTGTGATGCCTTCCGAGAAAGAAAGTTTTGGATTGGCTGCCCTGGAAGCTATGGCCTGCGAAGTTCCAATTTTGACATCTGATGCAGGGGGAATTCCTGAGTTGAATGTGAGCGGAGTCACAGGGTTTGTTTGCAAGGTGGGAGATATTGCCGACATGAAGGAAAAAGCACTTTACATTTTGGATGATGCCAATCTTCCGACTTTTAAGGCAAACGCATTAGCAAGAGCTAAGGAATTTGACATTGCGGAGATATTACCGCTTTATGTGGATTATTACAAGAAAACAATAGAACTATCCTTGGCTAAAATTTAAATTTTGACGCATCCAAATGGTTTTTTTACCGTTAAAACACGGAAATGAATTACATTTGACGTATTAATACAAGAGCGAGTTTGCTCATATTTTTAACTATTATAATTAGAAGGCCTATGAAAAAGATAGGAAGATTGGAAAGACCGGACAATAATGGAACGGTCATCATGTTCGACAATCCGATTATGGAACGGATTTCTCGAACCCACATTTCGATTCCGATTACCATGTTTTTGGTGTTTGCGGGGATCTCGCTTTATTACGCTCTCACGGATACAGGCATTTCGCTTGGAATAGGTTTATTGGTCATGTTGGCTGGGTATGTTTTTTTCACTTTTGTAGAGTACATGATGCACAAGCATTTCTTTCATATGGAGCCAGATACTCCTATCAAAGACAAGCTTCAGTACAGCGTTCATGGTGTTCATCATGACTATCCAAAAGACAAAGACAGATTGGCTATGCCACCGTTTGTGAGCGCAGCGTATGCTGCTATCGCTTATTTATTGTTCAAATTGATTTTGGGCAATTTTGCATTTTATTTTCTTCCGGGCTTTTTGGCCGGATATGCGAGTTATTTGGGTGTACATTTCATAGTTCATGCTTTTAATCCTCCCAAGAATTTCTTTAAAGTTCTTTGGGTGAATCACGCAATTCATCACTACAAAGATCCCGATATCGCATTCGGAGTTTCCACTCCGCTTTGGGATATCATTTTTGGAACTATGCCGAAGAAGGACTAAGAAAAAAACCAAGCCTCCTGATTTTCAGGAGGCTTTCTTGTAAAATCAGGAAATGAAAAAAGTATCAATTATTGGGCTCGGATGGGTGGGTCTGCCATTGGCACACGCTCTGAAATCGCATGGAATAGAAGTGATTGGAAGCACCACTTCTGCTGAGAAACTGAGTCGAATCCAGTCTGAAGGGATTCCTGCAGTGCAATTTGAAATGATTCCTTTTCCTCAGGGGAAAGGCTTTCAGGCACTTTTTCAGGCTGGTGTTTTGGTGGTGAATATTCCTCCGCGTTCCCGAACTCAAGGAGCGGATTTTTACCTGGAGCAATTGAAGTTTTTGCGAAGTATGATCGATCAATCGCAAATCAAGAAGGTGATTTTCGTGTCCAGCACCGGAATCTATCCGGAAATTTCCGGAGAGGAAGAATATTCAGAGGATTTTCCCTTATCGCTCGAAAACTGCGGAAATCAAACCCTTCTGAAAGCAGAGCGGATGATGGAGGCAGACCGGGATTTTGATCTCACCCTTGTCCGGTTTGGTGGTTTGATGGGAGGAGACAGAATTCCGGGAAAATATTTTATAGGCAAAGAAAATGTTGCAGGACATACACGGGTGAATTTTATACATCGTAATGATGCTGTAGGGATCTTAGAATGGATAATTGAAAAAGACCTTTGGAATGAGGTTTACAACGGAGTAGCTCCCATTCATTCCCTTCGGAAAGATATTTACGATCGAAACCATCAGGATCTGGGATTTCCGCTACCTGCCAGTTATCAGCAAGCAAAAGCTGGAGAAGATCGGCTTATTTCCCCGAAGAAAATTCTGGAAACAGGCTTTCAGTTTAAATTCCCAAATCCGCTTGATTTCAAATACGAAAGATGAAAAGGGTTTGACAATTATCTGAATCCCAGTGTTTGTCATTTCAACATTTTGATCTTAGCTTTTGTGAAAAATTGAGATCAAGATGAATTGGGAGGGATTTGGTGAGCGTTGGATACGAGTGGCTGAGATCACGACATTTCGATATTTTTTCATTGCCGGACTGGCATTTTTCGTCTTTTATTTCCTTCTAAGAAACGTCCTGGCCAGCCGCAGGATGCAGGATAAATTCCCCGGAATAAAGCATTATTCAAGAGACATATTTTTTTCTCTGATTACCATTTTGATTTTTGCGACCATGGCTGCATTGGTTTTCACGGTTCTGAGGGATTTTACCAATCTTTTCAATCCATGGGATAAGTTCGGAAGCGTGTATTATTTCCTGACGTTCCCCCTGATGCTGCTCATTCACGATGCATATTTCTACTGGATGCACCGGTTGATGCATCAGCCCAAACTCTTCCGGTACATCCATCGGGTTCACCATCTTTCAACCAATCCATCACCTTGGACTGCTTATGCGTTCCATCCGCTGGAGGCGATCATCGAGGCAGGGATTATTCCGGTGATAGCCTTTACCCTTCCCGTTAATATTTCGGCTTTCGCCTTGTTCCTGCTTTTCCAATTTTTCTACAATGTCTATGGACATTTAGGATACGAACTTTTTCCCGCGCGATTTAACAAAACGTGGATCGGAAGATGGGTTAATACTGGAACGGCGCATAATCAGCACCACCAGTTTTTTCATGGTAATTATGGTTTGTACACCCTGATTTGGGATCGCATGTTTGGGACGCTTCGAAAAGATTACGATGCGAAATACGACCAAGTCACTGGAAAGGAATTGAGAATGAAAAATGATTAATTGGGTATGGATGCCTGAATAACGTCAATCTCTCAATCTCTTTTCTTCATTCTCCTAATCTCTAATCCCTAAAACCAATTTTCATCCTATTTTTCACTGCTTTTGAGCGGAACTCAATTCGAGGAATTAAAGACATGGTACTTTGGACCGGGTTGGGTTTTGTGATTTTTGGATTGAATGAGGTTTTCAGAAAAAAAATCCCGATCGATGTTTTTTTTCGTCCAGTAATTCCTGTTTGACTACAAGGGAAAAAACCCGATATTTTAGCTTTACTCTACCCAAAACCTGCTTTTCAATTATGAAATATTCCCTGCGAATTGTACTCAATTGTTCCATTTTGGGCAGTTTTCTTTTTTCGGCCTGTGGTGAAAAAGTATCTCAAATCGACTACTCCGGTTGGGCACATTATGGGGGTTCGGAAGATGCAGCTCGTTACTCTTCGTTGAACCAAATCACCACTGAGAATGTGGCCCAACTCGAAGTTGCCTGGACTTATAATACAGGAGATGCCGGCGAAAGAAGTCAGATTCAATGCCAGCCCATCGTGGTCAACGGACTTTTGTATGCCACAACGCCCAAGTTGAATGTCTTTGCGCTGGATGCGGCTACCGGAGCTGAGGTCTGGAGATTTGACCCTTTTCAGATTTTGGGTGGTGAAAATAGCTGGGCAGGAACCAACCGCGGCGTCAGCTATTGGGAAGATGGAGACGATAAACGGATCCTGTTTGGTGCAGGAAACTGGCTGATGGCAGTGAATGCTTTGACAGGCGAACCTATCCTGGATTTTGGGGATGGAGGGAAAGTAGATCTTCGAAAAGACCTCGATACAGACATGGAGGATTTTCTGATTGTGGCCAATGCTCCGGGTGTGGTTTACGGTGATTTACTGATTATAGGGATGCGACTTTCCGAAGGTCTCGATGCCGCTCCGGGAAATATCCGTGCTTACAATATCCGAACTGGAAAGCGGGAATGGATTTTTCACACGATTCCGCAGGAGGGAGAATTTGGCTACGAAACCTGGGACAAACAACATATCAGGCAAATTGGCGGAGCAAACAACTGGGCGGGAATGACTTTGGATCATGAGCTAGGAATCGTATTCGTCCCAACCGGTTCGGCTACCTATGACTTCTGGGGTGGTTATCGTCTGGGAGACAATCTATTTTCAAATTCACTTTTGGCGTTGGATGCCAAAACTGGAAAGCGAATCTGGCATTTTCAGGCCATTCATCATGATGTTTGGGATCGGGATTTCCCTGCCAATCCCAACCTGATCCGAATCCAAAAAGATGGAAAGTGGATCGATGCGGTTGCCCAGATTTCCAAGCAAGGCTATACTTATGTGTTTGATCGGGAGACGGGCGAACCTGTCTGGCCAATCCTCGAAACTCCCGTCACGCAATCAACACTACCGGGCGAGCAAACTTCTCCGACGCAGCCGATCCCGAGTTTGCCGGAGCCGTTCATGAGTATGATTTTCGAAGAGAAAGATATTCTTAATCTGGAGCCGGAATGGGAAGCTCAGGTTCGAGAGAAACTTGGGAATTCCAAAATGGGAGACACTTGGTTGCCTCCGAGCGCAGATCATGGGATTGTGCTTTTCCCGGGAATGGATGGTGGCGGAGAATGGGGGGGAGCGTCCTTTGACCCGACCAATCAGACTATGTATGTGAATGCAAATCAGATTCCCTGGATCATACGGATGACTGCAAATGCAAATTTTGAAAATGTCGGGCAGGCTGTTTACACCAATTATTGCGGGACTTGTCATGGGCTGGAGCGGCAGGGAAACCCGCCTGCAATTCCTGCTTTGCTGGGGGTCAAAGAAAAATACACCGCTGACTCATTGGATATTCTTTTGCAAAAAGGAAGAGGAGCAATGCCAGCTTTTGGACATATTTCCAAAGAGGAGCGCATGGTTTTGGTCGATTATCTGATGGGGAAAGCTGAAGCTCCGACTGATAAAAAGGAGATAGATGCTGCAAAATCCATGCTTTATCCGCGATACTATATGAACGGCTATCAGAAGCTGACGACAAACGACGGGCTTTACGGAAGCAATCCTCCTTGGGGACTTTTGACTGCAATCGATATGAGCACAGGAAAGAAAAAATGGCAAGTAACACTGGGTGAAATTGACTCGCTGAGTGCTCAGGGATTTGCTCCGACCGGAACAGAAAACTACGGTGGGCCGGTTGCCACGGCGGGTGGTGTTCTATTTATTGCTGCTACTAAAGATGAAAAAATCAGGGCTTTCGACAAGGAAACCGGGAAGATCCTCTGGGAAGCCAAGCTTCCTGCTTCGGGTCATGCGACTCCCGCGGTTTACGAGAAAAATGGAAAGCAATATTTGGTGATCGCTTGCGGTGGGGGAAAAGGAACCAAGAGCGGAGATGCCTATGTGGCTTTTGCTTTGCCGGATTGAGTTATCTGGGAAAATTCTCCCTTTTAAAATTTAATCTTTCCTTCGGAAATCAATAAGCTACCTTTGCCAAATGTCCACACCTCTTAAAAGTCAGGCAGAGATTCTTGCCAAACTTGGAATCCAGCAATTGAACCCGATGCAGGTAGCTGCCCAAAAGGCAATAGATTCGTCGTCAGAAATTATTTTGCTTTCCCCTACAGGCACGGGTAAAACGCTCGCTTTTTTATTGCCTCTGATTCAGGGGCTCGATGCAACGTTAGAAGAAATTCAGATCGTGATCATCGTGCCTTCAAGGGAATTGGCGATTCAGATCGAGCAGGTCATGCGGGAGATGGGAACAGGCTATAAAGTAAATGCAGTCTATGGCGGGCGAGCTGGTTCCAAAGACCGGATTGAAATAAAGCATCGGCCGGCCGTCTTGGTTGGTACTCCCGGAAGAGTTGCGGATCATTTAAGAAGAGAGGCATTTGACACCGCCCACATCCAGACATTAGTCTTGGATGAATTTGATAAATCGCTCGAAATAGGCTTCGAAAGTGAGATGAAGGACATCCTCCATTTACTTCCGAAAGTGAAGAAAATCCTGTTGACTTCTGCTACTCAGGGAGTGGAAATCCCCGGATTTGTTCGCTTAAAATCTCCTACTATTGTTGACTTTTTGGAGGAGAAAATCACACAATTGCAGGTCAAAAAGGTTTTATCCCCCACGAAGGACAAACTGGATACACTGCTCACTTTGCTTAGTCATTTGGCCGGGCAAAATGGAATCATCTTCTGCAATTTTAAAGATTCAATTGAGCGTATCAGTGATTTCCTTTCCGACCACGGAGTTTCTCATGGCATCTTTTCCGGAGGAATGGAGCAAACTGATCGTGAAAGGGCTTTGATCAAATTCAGAAATGGCACCCATCAGATCCTTTTGGCGACGGACTTGGCAGCAAGAGGGATCGATGTCCCCGAGATCAAGTTTATTATCCATTATCACCTCCCGCTAAGAAGCGAAGAATTTATTCATCGAAATGGCAGAACTGCTAGAATGAACTCTGACGGAACGGCCTATGTCCTTCACTATGAAAAGGATCTCTTGCCGGATTTTATAGGAAATTTACCAATTGAAAAATTGACTAAATCCCAGTCTCCTTCTCCCTCGGAATGGACTACTTTGTTTATTTCAGGAGGGCGAAAAGATAAAATCTCAAAAGGTGATGTAGCCGGATTATTCTTCAAGCAGGGAAACCTGACCAAAGATCAGTTGGGTGTGATTGAATTGAAAACGGATTGTGCTTTTGTGGGAGTGAAAACAGCGACAATTGAAGATCTGCTTCCAAAGGTCAATAATGTAAAATTGAAGGATAAGAAAGTGAGGGTTTCTGTAATTTGATTTCTCGTCTTTGCCTGTCCTCCGGAAGGCGGGCGAGAAGGAACAACAGCCAATCCCAAACTTGTTTCGCGAAAGCAATTTCCATGTTCCATTTTTAAAATATCTACTTTTGCTCCCTTGTAAGTTTTCAAGGATGGAGAAGGAAATAGAATCAGGCGAATCAGTGAATATCACCCGGGAACAAATCGATCAGTGCATTGCCATTTTGCAAAAACTGAATTCGGATACCAATCAGATTTTTGATATTCCAAAGGAACAAAGGATTGCCTTGTTGATGGCTGCCGGGAAGTTCTCCCGTCCCGCAAAAGAGGAATTGGCGCAGCGTAAAAAAGGTGCTAAAAAAGTCAACAGAAAGAAAATCGCCGCTATCGATATTCAATCCCGTAATGCAACGGGAATAAGAAGTGCACGCGAAGCTTCCATTTTTATCGCGCCGGCAATGTTGGAATTAAAGGGCGATGAAGCTGAAAAAGCCGTCATCCTGGAGTCTCCACGGGAATGCTATGTCTGCAAGGCTACGTACGACAGACTCCACCATTTCTATGACACGATGTGTCCCGAGTGCGGGGATTTCAATTACGCCAAGCGATTTCAAACTGCGGATCTGACAGAGCAAGTTGCCTTGGTGACTGGTTCGCGGTTGAAAATCGGTTACCACATCACGCTGATGATGCTCAGAGCCGGGGCGACTGTGATCGCAACTACCCGGTTTCCGGTCGATTCAGCATTGCGCTATGCGAAGGAGACTGATTTTAAGGAGTGGGGTCATCGTCTGAAAATCCACGGCCTGGACCTCAGACATATTCCGAGTGTTGAGATTTTCTGCAATTTCATAGAGCAGCAATACGATCGATTGGATATTTTGATCAATAATGCTGCGCAAACGGTGAGAAGACCGTCAGGATTTTATCAACATTTGATAGCAAATGAATTGCTGGAACTGCAAGATCTTTCACCGGATTCTCAGCAATTGTTGGCAGATCATACAGCCTGTTTAAAGGAGTTGAAGACGTTGAGTCTGGGTTTTTCCGAAGGAGAATATAAAAACCTGCCGGTGTCCTGGCATGGAAAGCAGCTGGGGATTGGCCTGAGTTCTTCCGCCAAACTCACACAGATTCCTTACAGTATTGACGACTCGATCAGCACCGAGGAGATTTTTCCTGTCGGAAAGCTTGATGCAGATTTGCAGCAAGTAGACCTGCGGAAAACCAATAGCTGGCGCCTGAAACTTGGAGAAATCCATACCAACGAAATGCTGGAAGTGCAGCTGGTTAATTCCGTTGCCCCGTTTGTCTTGTGTAACCGACTGGTGAACCTGATGAAAAAAGATAATACGGGCAAGAAGCATATCATCAATGTATCGGCGATGGAGGGGAAATTCCATCAGTTCCACAAGGAATCCCGCCATCCGCATACCAATATGGCGAAGGCTGCTTTGAACATGATGACGCTCACTTCAGCTTCGGACTTGGTGAAGTTTGGCATTTATACCAATGCAGTCGATACGGGCTGGGTGACTGACGAAGATCCCGCAGACCTGGCCAGGATTAAGCAGGAATTGCATGATTTCCAACCTCCCCTAGATATCGTAGACGGCGCTGCCCGGGTGATGGATCCGTTATTTGACGGGATCAATACGGGAAAGCATTGGTGCGGGAAGTTTCTCAAGGATTACAAGCCTACGAGTTGGTAGGATTGAGGATACGCCAGGATTACAAATCCTGGTTGATCTGAGGTACGAGATTATAAATCTCGAACAGCAGAAGTTTTTGAAGGATTATAAGCCTAGGAGATGGTAGATTGAGGATATACCAGAATTACAAATCCTAGTTGATCTGAGGTACGAGATTTCAAATCTCGAACAGCGGAATGTTAAATCTCGAACAGTGAGTTTATTTCGAAGGCTGGAGGATTCCGATGAGAATTTGGAAATCGAATCCATATGCAAAATCAACCGAATTGAAATGGAAATAGGGATTAAAGCCTAAGCCGAAGACCTTTCCGAAGGCGAGCTCCATAGAAGGTTTTACCATCCAGCCAAAACCTGAACTTTGTTCTCTGTCAAAAGAGTAGGTGGCACCAAAGATTCCGCTCTCATTGGTCCTTTGGAAATTTACGGATCTTCTAATTTGGTTGATTGAAGGTCCGGTCAACAAATTAAAACGGGTTGATACTTTTGAATCACCTAAGAGGATCATTTTTCCACCAAGGAATTGATAGCTGGTAATTTCGTCTTTAGGGTTACCCAGGCCAAGAGTGATTGCGCTGAAGAAACCTCCGGAATAATCCAGTGGTTTGTTTTCGGCTTCGCGGGAAACTGATTTTATCCCAAATTGAGCTGACCATTTTCTTTGCGACGCATAGTTTATATTTAAGTCTGCACCGTCAAAGTTACCAACAGAAAATCCTGTTCCGAGGTAGAGACTATTATTGTCCGCAAACTGAGCTTTTGCAGAAAATCCAATCAACAAAAAGGTTAAAATCAAAACAAGAGATAGCTTCATTTAAAACAGGAAATTGCGTTGGGGTAACTGAAAATTCAAAACTAAGATAGTATTAATTTGATCAACGTCTGGGATTTCTCCCGTCTTTTGGGCGGAGAGAATCAAAATACCTAATTCTTTTAGATTACTTCCGCAGCAGGAATATGTTTCGGAGAAAAGTATCTCATGAATTATAAGCCGACGAGTTGGTAGGGTTGAAGGATTTATCAGGATTACAAATTCTGGGTGATCTGAAGTTCGAGATTTCAAATCTCGAACAGTGGAAATCCGAACA
>JBILPR010000101.1:0-12715 GCA_044373795.1 Algoriphagus sp.
ACTTTGCTAAAAATAAAGGACATCGCAGTTCCTCTGGAAAAGCAAGATAAATTTATCCTTCAAATCGAAGAATGGAGAAGAAGGATCTACCTCGTTACTGACTGCAAATTTTATTATGGTGAATTAGGAAAAGTGGATGAATCAAATTTTTTGATCAACTCCCTTACATCAGACGATATTGGTCAAAAAGATAATTGTGATGGTTTTGGATTGATTAATACCCTCCTTTCCAGCAAAAATTACTCCTTAATTAATTTGGATTCCCTTATTTTCACGGACGCAAAGCAAAATATCGCTTTAATTCTTAAAAAAATACCTGGTTATAATCCATATCGTCCGAAAGGTTCATGAAAATTATTTGCATTGGCCGTAATTACGCGGCTCATATTGAAGAACTCAAAAACGAGAAACCTAGCAATCCTGTCGTGTTTTTAAAGCCTGATACGGCTCTTTTGAAACCGGGAGCACCTTTCTTCTACCCTGATTTTTCGCAGAATATTCATCACGAAGCCGAGCTGGTTTTGAAGATTTCGAAAGAAGGAAAAAACATCCAAAAACAGTTTGCCAACCGCTACTTCGAAGAAATCGGTCTGGGAATTGACTTCACTGCAAGAGACCTTCAGGATCAGTGCAAAGCCAAAGGGCTTCCATGGGAAATCGCAAAAGCATTTAACGGATCAGCACCTATCGGGGAATTCAAACCGGTTGCAGATTTTACCGATTTGGCAGATATCGACTTCCATCTGACGATCAATGGCGAACTTCGCCAAAAGGGAAACACCAGTCTCATGTTGTTTGACTTCGGCACGATCATCGCATACGTATCCCGGTTTTTCACGTTGAAGAAAGGCGATCTCATCTATACCGGAACTCCCGCCGGAGTGGGACCTGTTGAGGTAGGCGATAGATTAGAAGGATTCATTGGTACTCAAAAAATGCTTGATTTTGAAGTTAAATAGGTTTTCACCCCTTACCCTGATTTTCTCATTTTGCCTGATCCATTTCATTTCCGCACAGGAAATAGAAAAGGGCTATTTCCGCTCCCCGGTAAAACCTGGAGGCAGAAATTTTCTTGCAGGCAATTTCGCAGAGCTCAGACCCAATCACTTTCATACCGGCCTGGACTATAAGTTTGGCGGAACAGAAGGCGAACCGATTTTAGCGGCAGCTGATGGCTGGATTCAACGCATCAAGATTTCCTCTTTCGGCTATGGAAATGTGATTTATATCAGGCATCCAAATGGGAAAATCACGCTTTACGGACACCTGAGAAACTTTAATCCAAAGATCACTCAGTTCATGCGCAAGAAAATGTACGAGGCGCAGCTCAATGAATTGGAAGTAACCCTAAATCCCGGTGAGCTTCCTGTGAAAAAAGGAGAACAAATTGCCAACGGCGGAAATACGGGTAATTCCGGAGGTCCTCACCTGCACTTCGAAATCCGTGATAGTTTGGATCGAGCTATGGATCCGCTGCTTTTTGGTTTCCCTGAAATCCTGGACAACATCGCCCCTACTCCCCAAAAAATAGCCCTCGTTCCGCTTGATATTGATTCCAGGGTAAACGGTAAATTCCAACGAGTGGAAGTAACTCCGATCGCTTCGGGGGGAAGCTATAGAATACCTGCTACAATTCAGATTACAGGAAGAGTCGGGATCGAAGTACAAAGTTACGATCAACTAGACGGTGCTGATAACCGAAATGGGTTCCCGAATTTTGAGCTTTCAGACGATGCGGGGACCATTTTTTCATTGACAGTGGACAAAGTTGATTTCAACTTTACTCGTCAGTTTTTGCTTTACACGCATCAGAACAGATTCACCAAACTCTACCATCAGGAGCATCTCAAATTTGATTTTTTCCAGCCAAAGCAAGTTGGTGTCGGACATCTGGAACTGGATCCGGGAGTAAAGAAAAACTACCAACTCAAACTTCGCGATGCGTATGGGAATCAGCGATTGGTCACTATCCCTCTTCAGGGACAAGACCTTGAGCAAAATGTGGTAGATGGGGCTGCGCCAGCAAGAGCAACCGTGAATTACATTGGAAATATTTTGAAAATCCGTGCTCCAATTTCTCCAAATGGAGGTTTGGCCAAGTTTTATGTAGGAGCAAATATTTTCGAAATGCTTCCGGCTTATCAGGATAAACTGAGCAGAACCTACTTATGGGATATGCATTTCGGAATTCCGGAGGAAATTGACATTTGCTCAGAGGTAGTCTTGCTGAACATCAAAACGATTATTCCCGCAGGAAAAGACCATCTTTTCGCAGATAATCAGGTTCAGATTTCTTTTGCTGAAAACACGGTTTTGGATGATCTATTCATGCGACTTAAGCATTCGGGAACACCTTCCTCCCCCAAACTCGAACTTCACGATCCCGCAGATTACCTTTGGAATCCCATGGATGTGGTTTGGGATGTATCAGGCTTCACTGGAAACAAAGAGCGCTTCCGGGTGTACCAACAATCCTCCAATGGAGGAAAGTCTTTCGTAGGAGGAACCTGGGAAGGTGGCGCGATTCGATTTAAAACCAGAAATTTTGGTACTTTTATCCTGGCTGAGGACAACATAAAACCGACCATCACTCCTATCCGTGTCAACTCCTCCGAAATGCGATTTACAATCAAAGATAACCTGTCGGGGATCAAAATTTTCGAAGCAAAAATCAACGACAAGTGGGTCATGATGCGCTACGAGCATAAGCAGGCGGTCATTTGGTCAGATAAATTGGATGAACAACCATTTCGTGGTTCGGTTGTACTCAGGGTAACCGACCAGACAGGAAATGTAGCTGAATGGAAGGGAACCATCGGTTAAAATTGTTCCATTCAACTAACATAAATATGAAATTAGAAGCAGGCCAAAAGGCACCTCAGTTCGAAGCGAAAAATGAAAAAGGAGAAATCATCAAACTCTCCGATTACCTGGGGAAAAAGGTAGTTCTTTATTTTTACCCAAAAGATGCCACTCCCGGATGTACCGCTCAGGCTTGCGATCTCCGCGACAATTACGATGCCTTGATCAAGGCAGGATATGTTGTTTTGGGCGTGAGTTCCGACGACGAAAAATCCCACAAGAAATTTATCGAGAAGCAATCTCTTCCCTTTCCCCTGCTTGCTGATACCGACCTGAAAGTCCATGAGGCTTACGGTACCTGGGTGGAAAAATCCATGTATGGCCGCAAATATATGGGCACTGCCCGGACCACTTTTGTGATTGACGAGAAGGGGGTAATCGCTGAAATAATCGAGAAAGTAGATACTAAGAATCACACAGCACAAATCCTCAAATAAATCCTCCGTAATGGAAAAACAATCAATCGAACAACTCCAAAATATCTGTACTCAGCTCAGAAGGGACGTTTTGAGAATGGTTCATGCCGTTCAGTCAGGTCACCCCGGTGCCCCGCTCGGATGCGCAGAATTTTTCGTCGCCCTGTATTTTGATCAGCTTCACCAGAATACTAATTTCAAGATGGATGGAAAAGGTGAAGATCTTTTCTTTCTTTCCAATGGTCACCTTTCTGCAGGTTGGTATTCTGTACTTTCCAGAAGCGGATATTTTCCTGTTTCTGAATTGAAAACCTTCCGAAAACTGAACTCAAGACTTCAGGGTCACCCGGCTACTCACGAGCATTTGCCAGGCGTCCGCATTGCATCCGGATCGTTGGGCCAGGGTCTTTCGGTTGCACTTGGCGTTGCACAAGCTAAAAAAATCGACAAAGATGATAAGTTAGTCTATGTCCTGATGGGTGATGGTGAATTGCAGGAAGGACAGGTTTGGGAAGCGGCAATGTATGCAGCTCACCATAAAGTGGACAATTTGATTGCAACGGTAGATTACAACGGTCAGCAGATCGACGGACCTACCGAAAAAATAATGGACCTCAAAAATCTGAAGGCAAAATGGGAAGCATTTGGCTGGGAAGTGATTGAAACTAAGGAAGGAAATGACATGAAATCGGTCATTGAAGGATTGGAAAAAGCAAAATCCCTGACGGGCAAAGGCAAGCCGGTTCTCAATCTGCTTTACACAGAAATGGGCTATGGAGTTGACTTCATGGTTGGCACGCACAAGTGGCATGGCTCACCTCCAAACGATGAGCAACTTGCAAAAGCACTTGGTCAGCTTGAAGAAACCCTCGGCGATTATTAATCCATCCTTCCAAAAGATTTTACCATGAGCTTAGATTTAAAATTTACATATACAGAGAAAAAAGACACCCGATCAGGTTTTGGCGACGGTTTCCTGGAAGCAGGAAGAAGAAATCCAAATGTGGTCGGACTTTGTGCTGATTTGATTGGTTCGTTGAAAATGGGTGATTTCCAAAAGGAATTCCCTGAGAGATTCTTTCAAACCGGAATTGCCGAGGCTAACATGATCGGAATTTCCGCAGGTCTTGCTATCGGAGGCAAAATTCCTTTCGCAGGTACTTTTGCCAATTTCGCAACCGGACGTGTCTATGATCAAATCCGTCAGTCAGTTGCTTATTCGGAGAAAAACGTTAAAATCTGTGCTTCGCATGCAGGTTTGACTTTGGGAGAAGACGGTGCCACGCATCAGATTCTGGAAGACTTGGGCATGATGAAAATGCTTCCTCACATGACGGTCATCAACCCATGCGATTACAATCAGACCAAAGCTGCGACTCTTGCAATTGCTGAATTTGAAGGCCCGGTTTACCTGAGATTTGGACGTCCGAGCTGGCCGGTTTTCACCCCTGCAGATCAGAAGTTTGAAATCGGAAAAGCGTGGAAAATGATCGACGGAAAAGATGTCACCATCTTCGCTACCGGGCATTTGGTTTGGGAAGCGGTAGTGGCGGAAGCGATGCTGAGAGCAGAAGGAATCTCTGCCGAGGTGATCAATATTCACACGATTAAGCCTTTGGACGAGGAAGCGATTCTGGAGTCTGTGACGAAAACAGGTTGTGCGGTTTCTGCAGAAGAGCACCAATTGAACGGTGGACTTGGAGACAGCATCGCACAGTGCCTGATCAGAAACAATCCGGCTCCTTTGGAATACGTGGGCGTGAATGACAGTTTTGGCGAGTCAGGAACTCCAACTCAACTACTGGAGAAATACGGACTGAATGCAGAAAATATTGTGAAGGCTGCTAAAAAAGCTCTTGCAAGAAAATAAGAAAGCCTTTGAGATTTTCATAACCTCGAAGGTTTGCATATTCTGCGATCTTGGGGGTTTTAAACCCAAAAGGTCAAAAAGAGAACCACAGCTTTGAAAGAGGCTGTGGTTTTTTTATTCCCTGATTTGAAAATTTGATATTTCTCAGTCACCTTTGGAAAGCATGCAGATCAGCCCTGAAATTCAGCTTTCTCCCATCCGGTCCTCCGACCAATCCAAACTTTTTTTCCTGATGGAAAGGGTTTATTTACCCGCTTACCATCATATCTGGAAAGATGGCGGGAAGTGGTTTTTGGCGAGAAATTACCATCCCGATAATCTGGAAAAAGAGCTCAAGGATCTTCGCAGCAATTACTTTTTCATACTTTCCGAAGGTCAGGAAATCGGGATCGTCAAGTACACTATTCCTTCTTCCACGAAGCAGTTTCCAATCCCAAATGCAGCCAAACTCCATCGACTCTATTTGCACGAAGACTTTCACGGCAAGGGTATTGCAGGTAAAGTCATGGAATGGGTCGAAACCGATTCGAAAAACAAAGGGATGGAATCAATCTGGCTCGAAGCGATGGATTTCAAAGATCAGGCTAAACGGTTCTATGAAAAATCGGGCTTTGAGTTTGCCACATCCTATGTGATTGATTTTGAAGAGATGCTTCCTGAGTTTCGAAGAATTCAAATCATGAAGAAAAGCCTGATTTGATCAAACCCGGGCAAGTCCTGTTCGAGTATTAGAATTGTAAAGGGTATTTTTATAAAAAGCTTTTCCTATGAAACGATCAGTTCTTTTTTTGGTTTTAGGCATTTCAGTCCTTGCCTTTCCCTCCTGCGAAACAAAAATAAACCAAGCAAATTATGTCCAGGTTGCAGGCATTGCTGGTTTCCAAACTCCGGTTCAGACTATTCAAGCCGAAGGAGACGAATTAGTAGGCGTATATTTCATGCCTTCCTGGAATACTTCCCCGGATCCGGCAGTTGACACAGACAGTTTCTGGTCATGCATCATCGGTCGGGAAAATTGCTCCAACCTCAAAAATCCCGGAATCTGGGGTCCCAAAGGAAGAATCTACAATGCCCGATATCCTTATGAGGGACCTTACCTGGACCGCAAACCCATTGCTGAACTTAAGGGATTTTACAAAAGGGATGATCCGGAAGTTGTCCGAAAGCAACTTCAGTTTATGAAGCAAAGCGGGATTGACTTTTTTGCTTACAACTGGTTTTACGGAAGGCATTATTATTACCATTTGTACTTTGGTCCCCAATCCAAAATCTACTATCCGGAAGGCTGGCAAATCGATCCCAATCGGGACGGTCGGGTTGCAGTTCCGGGTTTGGAAGAATGGGGAGATCAACTCAAAGTTATGCTGGAAGTCAACGCTTCTTTGCCTGAAAATGAGCAAATGAAATGGGCCATCAACTGGTGCGACGATAGTGATGAACGCTGGAATCTTTGGCTAAAAATCGGTTCTCCGGAAACCATCAATGCAAAAGCCAATTACGAAGGCGAAAAGCCTGATAAAGCACTTTATCTGAAAGTTCATGAGAAAATCACCCGTCAATGGACAGATACTTATTTCAAAAGGGATGACTATTTGAAAGATGCAGATGGAAGACCGATAGTCTATTTTTATTTTCCACAGGATGCAGAATCAAGGGCTGCCTATTATGGATTGACGATGAAGGACTTGCTTGATTTATCTCAGGAAACAGCTCGAAAAGCTGGTTTCCCCGGAATCAAATTCATCGCTGTCACTGCCGGACCGATGCAGCAAAGTGAGCGTGCTTATGGACTTCCCACTGTTTGGAAACCAAAAAACGCTCAGCGTCCAAGGGAAGGTGGGACTTACGAGAAGCGTCAGCTTTTGCAGGAATATGTGCCAAGGCTTAAAAGCATGGGATTTGAGGGAATGACCGGATATGTCTACCATAACTTTATGGAAAGAGACAACAAGTCCTACGAAGACATGAGGGCAACCTTTCGGGGACACTGGAATATGTGGAGTGAAAAATTCAAAGACGATCCGAATTTCGAATATCAGGTTCCGGTAGCAATGGGTTGGGATATGAGACCGGCCGGAGGGACATGGCCGCAGCAATCCGGCTTCCCGAGTGAACCACAGAAAGATCAGGTTCATAGTGACAAGGCTTCTTTTACAGCCAAGCTCCGGGAAGCGCAACAGGTGTCAAGGAAATACAGACCCTCAAATGGTAACACCGTGATGATCTGTTGCTGGAACGAATACCTGGAAGGCAACTACATCGAGCCTACCGAGGGACATGGATTCGATTATCTGGATGCAATCAAGGAGGTTTTCGGAGAAAACTGAAAATCCTCTTTCTTGAAAACTACCATAAATAGACTCTGACTTTCGGATTATACCTTTTGAAGGATTTCGATTTAGGTGCTTAGACTTTCTATAAGATTTCCCCAAAATGTTCCAAATATGGAATGAATCTATGGAATCGATTCCGCAAATAATCCGGAGTCAACCTTTTGATCGCAAGGGTATTCACCTAGATTTATTGAACCCATCTTTCCAATATGAATCCCTATCTCATGAAAATGAACCTCGTATTTACCCTTTTGATTTCGGCTCTTCTCCTTTCTTCCTATAAAAAAACTGATCCTGATCTGATTCAGGTACAACTAGGCAAGAGAAGTGTGTCGCTCCTTAAAATCGATAATTTCAATTTTAAAGACCTGAATAAAAATGGGGAGCTTGACCTTTATGAAGACTGGAGGCTTCCGATAGCCGATCGAATCAGCGATCTGATTTCCCAAATGACATTGGAAGAAAAAGTTGGTTTTTTGCTGATCAGTACTACTAGGATGGAAGGTGACATGGCTTTTCAGGGAGGAACTTCGACTGGAAAAATCGGTTCGGGCTTCAATGAAGAAGACTTGGTGCAGCCTACAAACATGTTTACCAGGAAACCTCTTGACATTCCGATTTTGACTGCATCAGGTACCACAAAAGGAGTAAAAGAAAGACATCTCCGGCATTTTATACTCCGCGCCAACACCAGCACAGAAATTATGGCTGAGTGGAGCAATAACCTTCAGGCCCTGTGCGAAGATACCCGATTGGGAATTCCTGCAATCGTAGCATCCAACCCAAGAAACCACATCACCATGGATGCTGCCCTTGGATTAAGTCAGGGAGCAACAGTTTTTTCAAAATGGCCCGGAGAATTGGGCCTTTCTGCCACCCATGATTTGCAATTGGTGAGGGAGTTTGCCGATGTCGCCAGACAAGAATGGGCTGCAGTGGGAATAAGAAAAGGATATCAGTATATGGCAGACTTGGCAACAGAACCTCGTTGGCAGCGAAATGAGGGGACTTTTGGTGAAGATGCAAATTGGGCAGCAGATATGATGCGCGAGATTGTCCTGGGTTTCCAAGGGGAAAAACTAAGCTTGGGTTCAGTAGCATTGACTACTAAACACTTTCCCGGAGGTGGCCCTCAGGTCGATGGACAAGATCCTCACTTTGATTTTGGTCAGGATCAGCATTATCCGGGAGGCATGTTTGATTATCATCTGAAACCCTTTCAGGCTGCGATCGATGCCGGTACTTCTGCCATCATGCCCTACTATGCCAAACCAATCAACACCGAATACGAAGAAGTTGCTTTTGCTTACAATAAGCGAATCTTAAAAGATCTACTGAGGGATAAAATGGGATTTGAAGGAATCATCAATTCCGATACCGGCCCAATTGAAATGCAACCATGGGGAATGGAAAAATACAGTTTGGAGGAGCGATATGCACGTGCGATGGAAGCCGGAGTGGATATTTTCTCAGGATCAGGTGACCCTACTCTGCTTCTTTCAGCCGTGAAAAAAGGACTGATTACCGAGGAAAGAATCAATGAATCGGTAGCAAGATTGCTAAAAGAAAAATTCCTTCTTGGTCTATTCGAAGATCCCTATGTGGATGTCGAGAAAGCAAAACAACTTGTTGGAAACCCTGAATTTCAGAAAAAAGCTGACCTCGCTTTGAGAAAGTCTATAGTACTCATGCGAAACGATAAGGGACTCCTTCCGATAAAACCGAAATCCAAAGTCTACTTTGAGACTTATTATCAAAGTGCCGCGGATAAGGATCCAAAAACAGTTTTTACTACTGAGAATCCGAGTTGGGATTTTGAGCTCGTTTCTTCAAAGGAAGAAGCTGATTTGGTTGTCTTGTGGCTCAATCCTCATTTCAAGCCACTTTTTAGCAGTAACGGTTCTGAAATTGAAGTTCAGTTAAGCAAAAACTTTATTGATGTAGTATACGTCAATGAATCATTAAGCCAAAAACCGACTATCACCCTAATCAACTTTATCAATCCCTGGGTGATTTCAGAGATCGAAGGAGAACCTCTCCATACGCTTTTAGCAACTTTCGGCACCACCCCAGAGGCGATTCTGGATGTGTTGAGCGGAAAAATCAACCCTTCCGGAAAAATGCCCTTTTCCATTCCCTCTTCTGTAGAAAGTGTTAAATCAAACTTATCTGATGTACCCGGATCAAAAGAAAAAGGAGGCTATGCCTTGTTTAAATTTGGACATGGTTTGAGCTACTAGAATAAATTTTGGAAAGCTATTCTTTTGGAGAATATCCATCCTGGTTTTCAAATAATCCCTATTGCGACTGGCAAATGCGGACAATCATTTTGATCTCTTCTTAACTTGCGCTCCGCAATAGAAAAAGTGGAAACCAAAATTATGTATTCATCCAGACGCAAATTTCTAAAAGCCTCCGCAATCGCGGCGTTCAGCTTTGCCATCCCAAAAGCTGCATTTGCTTTTACCAGAAGTCTTAAGAAAAAAGTTTCACTTGGGGTAATTTCTGATTTGCATTATGACTTGATTCCTGACGGAAAAGAGAGATTGAATGATTTTCTGAGTGATGTGATGAAAAGGAAACCTGATGCGATTATTCAAATGGGTGATTTTGCTTTTCCTTCGGAAAAAAATCAGGATCTGGTAAACCTGTTTAATCATGCTCATCCGCAATCTTTCCATGTCCTGGGAAATCATGATATGGATGAGGGTTTCACAAAAGAAGATTGCCGTAAATCCTGGGGTATACCTTCCTCCTACTACACCAAAGAAGTTTCAGGTCTTAAGTTGATCGTACTCGATGGCAATGATGCAGGCTCGCCTACGCACAAAGGTGGATATGCTTCCTACATTGGAAAAGAGCAGCAGGATTGGTTGAAAGCCGAACTAGAAGCGGCTGTTCTTCCGGTTGTTGTTATTTCTCATCAACCAATTGCAGGAGTTTATCCTATTGATAATACCGTTGAAATTCAACGTATTCTCTCCACTTTTTCCCAAAAAATCATTTTCGCAATCAACGGGCATGCCCACGTCACCCAACATCTGGAAGTTAGCGGGGTGAATTATGTCCATATCAATTCCGCTTCCTATTATTGGGTTGGGGCGAAATTCAAGCATAAAAGCTATACGGATGCAGTACATGAAAATTACACCTCGCTCGAATTTGCCTGTCCTTACGAAAGCAGTCTTTTTGCTTTTTTAACCATTGACCCGGTTTCAATGCGAGTCACGGTAAAAGGAAAGAAAACAAAATGGATTGGTCCAAATCCCGCTGAATTGGGCTACGATATCGTGACGCCTGAAGACCTTAAGAACCATGTGAAACCGGAGATTGAGAGTTGGAGGTTGGAAGTAAGGAAGTTGGATGTCGGAACGTCACTGCGATGAGAAACGAAAATGCAGTCTTTTGATTATTTGGAAGCGGAGAGGTTGGAAGTTGAAGGTAACATTCAGTCACAGCGGTTAGTTTCCGCGATCAGTCGAAGCGATCGTCTCAGTTTTCAGCTATCGGTTATTTCTAAATAAAAACCCTGCCCGCTGCAGAAGGGTCCGAAATCATAAATCCCAAATCTTGGGTACACGGCACATTTTTTACATTTCAGCCTTCTGATTTCATACTTCAATTTCCTCTTGATTCTTACCTCTTGATTTTTGTCTCCTCCTCGTGAAACGTAGCCCTGACTCAAACCGATTTTTTTAACGGCAGGATTTTGGTATTTCTGATAAGAGATGCTTCAAATGTCCGAAAACTTTACTTTTAAAAAAGGTGCCTCTTCTTTGGTGATTACCGCCATTCATGATGGCCATAAGGTCAGGGATGAGCTAAAAGGTTTGTTTTTCATAGGAGAAGCAGCGAGGTTAAGAGAAGAAGATCCCTTTACTGCTATCTGGACAAATTTTTCGGAAAACCATGTCATTGTTCACCATTCCCGATTTGAGGTTGATATAAACAGGCCTAGGGACAAAGCCGTGTACCAAAATCCCGAAGATGCCTGGGGACTAGAGGTTTGGAAGGATAAACTTTCCCCTGAAATTCTGGAAAGTTCTCTTAAGGTTTACGATGATTTTTACGCAAATGCGAAAGTATATTTCGATGATTTATTTTCCCAAAACGGGAAAATAATTGTGTATGACCTTCACAGCTACAATTACCAAAGAGAAGGAATAGACACCGAAGCGGATCCAATTGAGAATCCGGAAATAAACTTAGGTACTCAGAATATGGACCGCGAATTATGGCGACCCGTTATCGACACGTTACTTGACTGCTTCCGGAATTTCAACTTTGAGGATCGAAACCTTGACGTTCGGGAGAATGTAAAATTTAAGGGCGGGTATTTCGGAAAATGGCTGTTTGAGCAATACGGAAAAGCCATCTGTCCCATCAGTATTGAAGTAAAAAAAATCTTCATGGATGAACATACGGGGAAAGGTTTTGAAAAAACCATAGACCTTATTTCCGACATGTTCGAGTCGTCGACCAAGCCTGTGTTGAAAGTTTTACGCGAGATTAACAAATGACCTTCTATGATTGATCCATCCTTGATTTCATCTATCTGCTATTCCTTTGACAAAGGAGAAAGCATTTACGTAGATCTTCCTCTGGAAGGCAAGTTGGTGATTGATCAGAAATTGCCATTTATCTGTGTTTACCGGTTTTCAGACACACCGGAATTTTACCTTTCTTCACTGCTCAAAACCCAAGGGACCTATCTCATCGTGAACGTTGACTTGAATGTCGAAGAGCTTTTGAAAAGGATTATAGAGGTCGCTATTCTTGATTTCAAATCTTTCATGATTTTGGAAATCTGGAACAACGATAAGTTCTCAGGACAGAAGAATATTGAAATTTGGTATCCTGAGAAAAAAAAGTCGGCAACAGTAGATGCTTTGCAAAAGGGATTCGCTGAATTCAGGAGGCAGTTGCCGGGACTCCAAACTATACTCATAGAATCATCCCAGCGCCACTCGGAAGATTTAGGACCCTTAATTTCATTGGATGTCTTGAAAAAGACGGGTACTTTGCTTTTAGGAATTGCTTTTCCCTCCATATTCAGAGACATAGAAAAACGCCTCGAGTATCCGATGTTTTACAGGAAAATGAGTCGGAAATTCGCTGGAGTGATCAAGCTTGCCGCCTATGAATTTGTTCGGGTGCAGTCAGACAATAAATTTGAGCATTACCTGAGTCTTGGAAAAACGCGCCTGGACTCTCTTTCCTTATCTGCTGACAAA
>JBILPR010000408.1:0-3741 GCA_044373795.1 Algoriphagus sp.
GAAGGTACTTGTAGGTGATCATGTGATTTATTCCCAATAATTTTCGTTTCAGATTGCTGATTGCTTTGTGTACCCATTGAAGGGTGTCGTTGGTGCTTTCTTTTCCTGAAATTACCGTAAAGTGAGTGGCTACAATATCCTCAATGTGTTCATACGCAGTGTTTTTATCGGTAAACAAGACGATTTCGCCACTCGTGTTTTTTTTGATAAATTTTGATGCATGCTCGCCATCAACTTTTCCAAGGACTTCCATTTTGTAATAGCCACAAAACCGACTTGTTTTCCCTGTTTCTAGATCTTCAAGGGGGATTGATTCAGCTGAAACAGCTACTGAGGCCTTCCGCTGGCTCCCTTTGCCTCTTTTTAGATTTTCTTTTACTTTCTTTTCAGTTGCCACTCCTATATAGCATTCATCCATTTCCACCATATCAGTGAGTGTATAAAGTGCGTCTCTTTTGCCCATGACTACCCTAATTTTATGCATCAATCGGAATGCAGTATCATATCGGCTCAATCCCAGTTGACGCTGAAACTCAAGACATGAAAAACCTTTCTTGGTGGCTGCTATGAGCATAAATGCAGTCATCCAAATGTGAAGTGACAGCTTACTTCGCTCCATCACTGTTCCACTTTTGAGCGAACTCCGACGCCTACAGCTACTACATTCAAAAAATTTGCCTCCGCTAAACCAATAGTGCTTTGTATTGGATTTGCAGGTTTTACAGCGAATCCCCACCTTCTCACGATAGGCTTTTAGATAAACTTCACAGCTTTCCTCATCAGGAAAATAATGGACAAAATTGATGATATTCATGGCTCTGGCTATTTTTAACCAAGGAACACGAATCAAAACTACCGGACAAGTTAGTGTCACAAATTGTCTTTATTTGGCTACGTGCACTTAACCGAATACACATATTATATATTCATAATATTCAGCCTTTTTAAATTAGTTTTGATTTTTTTTGGATTTCTATCAATCGAATTTTATTCTCAATTTTTGTGTAAATATTAAGGAGTAAAATATAGGCTTAACACTTTGTTTACAAAATGACACAATTAAATGCTAATTAGTGGAACTCCTAATTATTTTTGCTTCCGTTTTAATTAAATTGTTATGTCTATTTTTAAAAATTCTAAAATCAATAAAAGAGTAATTCTTCTTTTCTTTAGTATTTATTTATTTTCCTTTGTCCCAGGATTTTCTCAAAGTACTGACTGCCGGGTGGCTGATTCCTCAGAGATATTTGGAAGTGCAGACTATTCAGTTTGTTATGGAATTATTGAAGATCTTAAAGTAAGTTCTGAGTCGGTTCAATCTCCTGTATTTTATTGGTATGAGGACAGAGACTTATCTTCACTGGTTTTTGTGGGTAGTGTTTTTCAATTTAAAGTTACAGAATCAAAGGATTTTTATGTCGCTGTTGAAGGAATTGGTGTTTGCAAATCTCAAGTAGAAGGAGCAAAAAAAATTAGAGTTAATGTTATTGAACTCCCAATCGAACCTTTGCTCCCGGGGGGTAATTCATATTTTTCTGCTCAAGGTGTTGGTTTAAATGTCAAGGCAGAATTAGATAATTCCCAATCTCCTCTCGATTTTGATCTTGTTTTTTTAAATTCTTACGATCAGGAAATTCATGTCGGAGAAAATTTACAAATCTCCTCCTATCTTCCTCGAGGTACTTATTACTATTCTGTTTTATCAAGAAACAGAAAAACAGGATGTAAAAGCGAAAAAATCAATTTTTCGGTAATTGTTGAAGATCCAAATATAAAACTGGAAAATTGCAGTTCTGCCAGTTCCGTTACAATCCCAAACTTGAATTGTCCAGGATGTAACGTAACTAACCCTGGTCTTTCGATTGATCCTGATATTGCTACTTTTTCTCAAGTTTCCACAATTCGTAACACCTTTAATGGATACATAGGTCAAAATTTAATTTTTCCCAATCTTGGATACCAAGGAGATACTGTAAAAATATTTCTTTCTTTTCCTGATCCTGATATTTCTCTCGCTGATCTCTCTTCTGTATCATTCACTTTGATGAATGGAACCAGAAAAGTAAGTAAAAATGAATTCTTCCTTAATTCTCCTTTGCTTTCCGTCAAAAAAAATAACGGAATTTTGATTTTTTCATTTTTAGCAGATTTGGTTGATCAGTCGGAGCCCTACGTGAGTGTATTGGTTAAAAGTTATTCTTCTTATCCTAAAATAGTACCTCTCTTTAATATTCATTTAACAGAAATCATCCTGGCAACTCCTGTTTATCCTTCGGAGTCTATTAATATCTGTCAAGGTGAATCTGCCCTTTTGTCTGTTCAGAAGGGGGAAAATACTTATTTAAGATGGTATGCGGAAAAGGACAATCTTAATGAACTGGGTTCAGGTCCTGATTTCCAATCACCTATCTTGGATACTCCTGGACTATATACGTTTTGGCTAGCTGTTTTCAGGTCAAACTGTGAATCTCCTGTTCGGATTCCAATAAATATTCAGGTGTCTCCCAGACCTAAATCATCTGATCTTGTTGTTGAATACCAGAATGCATATTGCTCAGGTGATTTAATTCAATTAATTCCCAGGCCTAATGAATCAAGTACCTCACTGGAATCTATTGTTTCATTTAATTGGTATTTAGATCCTTTGGGAAAAAATAAGGTCCCAACAGTTAATAATTCTGCAGGAGGAAATTTTTCTGTTAATCAGGCAGGACAACTCATTAGTACAAGTGCCAACTCTGGCGACTATGTTTTTTATCTTTCAGCAGTTAATTCCAAGGGCTGTGAAACTTCGCCCGCGGAGTTAAAAAAAGTTGTAATAAAGGTAAATCCCTATCCTCTTGATCCTGTTTTTGCAAGTTCCAGTCTTGAACTCTGTGAAGATGATTATCCATCAATAAGTAGTTTGAATGATTATTTCAATGCGCCACTTAAATGGTTCCAGGAAGATGATTCTGCTTTGTCAGATGATTTTTTACTGGTTAACGGAGGCACCTACTACGCCAGAAGCATATCGAATACTGGTTGCCTGAGTTTAAATAAGATTCCAATTTTCATAAATCTAAAAAACTGCCTCCCAATCTTAACGGTCACCAAATCTATTCTTGGTACTGAGTTTATAGCTGGTGAGTCCTTGAAATATTCAATCTTATTAAGGAATTCTGGAATTAAAACAAGTTATGAATTGGTGCTGACCGATACGCTTCCGGCGGGTACTTCCTTTGTGGGAGCCCAGGGCGGTGGAGTCTATTCCTCAGGAGTTGTGAGCTGGCGTCTGGATAGTTTGGCAGGAGGAGAGAGCAGGGAGTTTTTCCTGGATCTGGCAATCAACGCAGATGTAAGGGCAGGAACAGAGATCATAAACACGGTATTCGCTAAGAGTAAAGAATTGACCGATGGTCCGATCTCTTCCACGGCACCCGGAGTTTTGGTGAATTCCCGACCGGAGTTGAGCTTGAGCAAGAAATTGGTTGGAAGCAGTCAGCGGTATGTGGGGGATGTGATAGGCTATGTGATTAAGATCAGCAATGCGGGTCCGAGCACTGCCTATGACGTGGAGCTGGAGGATGTTCTTCCTGACTTTTTGGGCTATCTGAGTTCCACATCAGGGGTTTGGAATGGAACAGATCGGAAGGTCATTTGGAAAATAGCCCGTTTGGGGGTTGGGGAAACGCTTGAGTTTGAGCTAAAGGTGAGAGCCCTGGCAGCAGTTTCGGGTTTCATCAATCAGGTATCGATCAA
>JBILPR010000409.1:0-3739 GCA_044373795.1 Algoriphagus sp.
AGATAATTTTGATCTGAAGCACGCCCAAAAGGTTTTGGATGGTGATCACTTTGGGCTTGAAAAAGTCAAAGATAGAATCATCGAATACCTCGCGGTTTTGAAATTGAAAAATGACCTGAAAGGTCCGATTCTTTGTCTGTATGGCCCTCCGGGAGTGGGTAAAACTTCCCTGGGTAAATCGGTTGCCAAAGCTTTGGGTAGAAAATACATCCGAATGTCTTTGGGAGGCTTGCACGATGAAGCGGAAATCCGCGGCCATCGCAAGACTTACGTTGGTGCGATGCCCGGCAAGATCATTCAGAATATGAAAAAGGTGAAAATCTCCAATCCGGTTTTTGTGCTGGATGAGATCGACAAGCTTTCTTCAGATTTCAGAGGAGATCCTTCTTCCGCATTTTTGGAGGTACTGGATCCAGAGCAAAACAGCACCTTCATGGACAACTATCTGGAGGTGGAGTATGACCTGAGCAAAGTCCTTTTCATCGCCACAGCCAACTCACTCGATACAATCCAGCCTGCCCTGAGAGACAGAATGGAAATCATCGAGGTGACCGGCTATACTCAGGAGGAAAAAGTAGAAATAGCCAAGCGCCATTTGGTGCCAAAGCAACGGAAAGAGCACGGACTAAAAGCGACTCAAATAACTTTTGAGAAAGCCGCTTTAGTCAAAATCATTGAGGATTACACCCGGGAATCCGGTGTCCGAAGTCTGGAAAGAGTCATAGGAAAAGTAGTCAGAAACATCGCTAAATCTATTGCGATGGAGGAGGAATACGATCCAAAGATCACCCCGGAAACGGTACGAAAGGTTTTAGGTTCTGAGATCTTTGACAAAGAAATCTATGAAGACAACAGCATTGCGGGTGTCGTAACCGGACTTGCCTGGACCAGTGTGGGAGGGGAAATTCTGTTCATCGAATCGAGTCTAAGCAGAGGAAAAGGAAAGTTGACACTTTCAGGCCAATTGGGAGATGTGATGAAAGAGTCTGCAATGACGGCTTTGTCGTATCTGAAATCCAGAGCGGAGAGTTTGGGCATCGACCACCGTGTTTTTGATCAATACGATCTACATATCCACGTGCCTGCCGGTGCAGTTCCAAAAGATGGACCTTCAGCGGGAATCACAATGCTCACAGCGATGGCTTCAGTCTATACCCAGCGAAAAATCAAAGCTAAAGTGGCAATGACAGGCGAGATTAGCCTGATCGGAAAAGTCATGCCGGTGGGTGGAATCAAAGAAAAAATCCTGGCAGCAAAACGTGCCGGAATCAAGGAAATCATCCTTTGCAAAAAGAATAAGCGTGATATCGAAGAAATCGATCAGCGATATGTGAAAGGAATAGACTTCCATTTCGTTGACCGTGTGGACGAGGTGTTGGATTTCGCTCTGATGAAGACTAAAGTGGATCGTCCGTTGATATTTAACTTCGAATCCGATAAAAAAAAGGTTGAGTAACTACTGAAGCAAAGTACTGATTCAGTCCTTTTGGTAGGAAAACTTTCTCAGATAGAGGTTGTTCATCTATTGCTATTGAGTTGCTCACCCCGACCACCTATTCCCGGAAATCCGCCGGAACTTATAACTGAAGATCATTTAACTAACCTATAATGGATCAAATTCTTGCATTGACTCCTCGCCAGATCGTCGCTGAGTTGGATAAATACATCATCGGCCAAAACGATGCGAAGAGGAATGTGGCCATTGCCCTCAGAAACCGAATTCGCAGATTGATGGTGAAGTCGGATATTCAGAAGGATATAGTGCCTAATAATATTTTAATGATCGGTTCTACCGGAGTGGGGAAAACCGAGATTGCTCGAAGACTTGCAAAAGTTGCACAGGCACCTTTCACCAAAGTTGAAGCTTCCAAATTCACGGAAGTGGGTTATGTGGGCCGAGACGTCGAAAGCATGGTTCGGGATCTAATGGAGCAATCCGTGAGCTTAGTTCGCGAAATGAAAAATGAGACGGTCAAAGTAAAGGCGGCAGAATCTGTGGAGGAAATTATCCTGGATATTTTGATTCCTCCGGTGAAAAGTGCCGGGTTTACCCGAACTATTTCCGTGAATACTGACACTGATTCTGAACCGGGAAATGATTCTGAACTGAATGAAAGAACCCGGGAGCGATTCAGGGATAAACTTCGGAACGGAGAATTGGATGATCGGAAAATTGAGATCAATGTCAAAGCTTCATCCCCAATGGGAATCGGAATGATCGGAAACGGAATGATGGATGACGCAAGCATGGCGGGACTTCAGGATATGATTTCGGGCATGATGCCGAAGAAAGTGAAAAAGAGAAAGTTGAGCATCGCTGATGCCAGAAAAGTATTGCTGGAAGAAGAGATGTCCAAGTTGATTGACTTTGACGAAGTAAAAGAAGAAGCGATCAAACTTGCCGAAAACAACGGCATCATTTTCATAGATGAAATTGATAAAATCGCTTCCAAATCAGGAAAAGGTGGAGGCGGTCCTGATGTCAGTCGCGAGGGTGTTCAGCGGGATTTACTTCCAATCGTGGAAGGATCGGCGGTAAATACCAAGTACGGGGTTGTCAATACAGACCATATTTTGTTCATCGCGGCAGGCGCATTTCACGTGGCAAAGCCATCTGATCTGATTCCCGAACTTCAGGGAAGATTCCCGATCCGTGTCGAACTGCAAAGTTTGACCCAAGAGGATTTTTCTAGAATTCTGAGGGAGCCTAAAAATGCCTTGACGAAACAATATCAGGCACTTTTTGAAGCAGAAGAGGTGTACTTAGATTTCGCAGATGATGCGATCGAAGAGATTGCACGACTGGCTTTTCTGATCAATCAGGAAGTTGAGAATATCGGAGCTCGTCGTCTCCATACGGTGATGAGTCATTTATTAAATGATTACCTCTTCGAGGTGCCGGATGTGATTCAGGCAAACTCGAAGATTATGGTGACCAAACAGATGGTTGAGGACAGGCTCAGCACTTTGGTGAAAAACCGGGATTTAAGCCAGTATATACTCTAAAGAGAGGATTAAAGAAACCGGATTGAAATTGGTATATTCAAATAATTGTAATCCGGTTTTTTTACAGTATTATGAAAGCAATTGTATTTAAGTCTCGGGTTTCAAAAAAAGGGATTATAATTCCTGATGAGATTAAAGACACCTTAGCGACTTTAGAGGAGAAGGTCATTAAGGTGATTTTTATTTACGAGGAAGAAAGTAAAGAGGAGAAAGGATTAAAGGAATATGCTTTAAAAAAGTTTTTAGAGGGTTATGATGATGAGGATATGGTTTATGATAGCCTTTGATCATGGATTTTTATCTAGGTGACATTGTTTTAATAAAATTCCCGTTTTCCAACGCGAAAGGGTATAAAATGAGACCTGCCTTAGTTCTTCAAAAGTTTGAAGACGGTGATTTGATTCTTTGTAGAATCACGAGCAAGTTTTATTCAACCGAATTTGATGTAACAATAAATAATTGGGAAAACTACGGCTTGCTTCTTCCTTCAACAGTTCGTGTTCACAAAGTATTGACTGTTGAGTCAACCTTAATTGATCAAAAACTGGGAACCATACCTGTTGACATGATGGAAAGAGTTGTTTCCGCTTTTTCAAAAATAGTCACTCCAAAATCCGAATAGTGTCCTTTTCTTACGGTGATGAGTCATTGCTGAATAATTACCTGTTCGAGGTGCCGGATGTGATTCAGGCGAACTCCAAGATCATGGTAACAAAACAGATGGTGGAGGAGA
>JBILPR010000410.1:0-3723 GCA_044373795.1 Algoriphagus sp.
CTTAGTGATAAATATCATAGATTTTTTATTTCCATCGCTATAAATTGGAGGATTGATTTTCAACCAAAACAAATAGGCTTCACTTATCTCTCCGTTTAAAAATTAAAAAGGATCAAGCCTGATATTCTTTTCAATGAAATAATCGAATTGTAACTCTTAAAACCAACCGAAATGGAAAAGCTAAAGACAATTAAAGAATTGCATGAAGAGCATAAAATCTGGTTGGCCAAGCTCCTGTTTTACCAGGATGGACTCGTGATCATGGCAGGTCGGATAGCTGAGGTAGAAAAAAAGAATTCCTCTGATGAAGTACTTGCTTGGGTTGACCATTTTCAAAATCAGCTCGTCATTCAAAAGGAGCAGATCGATATTCTAAAACACGACATCAAAAGCCATGAGTTGTTTCTGGAGGGTGCAATCATTAAGAATCATGACTCAATAGATCAGGAGAAATTTTCTGACCATGACAAACACCGGGAAAGCATTGAAGTTTTTGAGAAAATCTTCAATGAACTGCGAGTCGAATTAATTCAATTCCTATCAAGATGGATGTGATTCAGTCGGCGGATCCAGTGGGGTTTTAGGTGTTTTTGGAGGAAAGAAGAACTGCCATGGCTTGAGAGCAAACCAGCCAAGCAAGATCTTGATAAGCTCATTTCTCTGATTAAAACTAACTCCTCTGGATTTTGTCGCTACAAAAATCGCAAGGGAAAAACTTACCAGAAAATTCATCATTCCAATAAAAAAGATTCCCAGAATCGTAATCCCAATTTCGTTTTGAGATAATTGATCACCTACAGATACGAAGGCAAGACCGAAATTTGCCGAAGCGAAAGTGATGTGCCGGATATCGAGAGGAAGACCTAAAATAACTCCGATCGTGCCCATTGAACCCAGGAAAATCCCAAGGAAAAAATTACCGGCAAGATTTCCGAGATTTTGATCCAGGTACTCACTGAAATTATTCGTTCTTTTTTTACCCAAAAATCTGTTCAAAAACTTATGGCTTCTGATCCGCTGGGGAATTTTATTGTAGATGCTTTTATTATCATAATACCCGGATATCAATCCCGCCAAAAACAAGAATACGCCTGCAATTCCTGCATGGAAAACCGCGTAACTTTCAAATGGATCCAGCTCGTGGATCAGTTTCAAGGCCTTTTCAGGCCCGGCTATCTGTCCTCCGGAAAAGTAATGATAGGCCCAAGCAACCAAAAATGCTACCGGAAAAGCGACCAACACATTGCCTACAAAAGCTATAAACTGGGAACGGGAAAGTTTGACAATTACCTCTGCAAGATTTTCTATACCCTCTGAATTTGTCTTTGTGTTTTCATCTAATGCACCAGCTAGTTTTGACGCAGTCATAGCGGGCTGCTTGGTTGCCAAAGTCGAATGGGAAACGTGAATCCCGATAAAGCCAAGCGAATAGTTCATGCTATAAAGGAAGGCTTCGCCAAAAAGAGGCAACTTCAAATAGTATATCAGCACTTTTATTATCGACAAAAACCCGACAATAAATCCTCCACCCATGGATGAAAAGAGCATGTTCCACCACTCTTTGGTGTTGTTAGCGATGTAATGCTCTCCTGTTTTGCCAGCATGCTCGGTGACCTGAAATGCCAATGATTTGATGTTATTCTCAAAATGCTCACTGAGCGAATTCTTCTTATTTTCAGCTTGAACCAAATTCTTAAAAAGCTCAAGTTCTACACTAAAAGGGGTCTTTTCGGGATATGTGACGACCAGTCTCAGAAGGGTGCGGAGCCTGTTAATATTTTGGTTGAGCCTCGAAAGCAAGTAGGTCAGGTAAAGGTCTGCCCCGAATTTTCGCTTATTCTTTCGGATAAGCAGACTGAAATCTGAACATTGATTCAGCATCACCAGAATCTGCTTGTAATCCGGATTTTGGTCCGTTCGATCAAAATCATCACAGCTTTGAATATTATCGAGGTAAGCGAAAATATCCTTGTTCTGTACCATAAAGGGAGAATCGAACTCCTCCAATTCCGGCAGTTTTGACAGAATCGCCTGCTCAAGTCCAAGTGAACCTACACGCTGTGAAAGAACCAAAATGCTATTGACCAGTTGACCAAAGACCTTATCCGCCGGATCCAGGTCGTCAACTTCCTTGAGCCCCAGCTCCCGAAAGAAGGAAATCCACACTTCATTCGGGATTTCATTGATCCATAGGTAATCCCAAGATTTATGAAAAATCTCGTTGAAAGTCCCTGTATGGTCCGAATCTTCGTAGGCCCTTGGCAGAATTCTGGAATTGATTCTTTCCGCAGCTTCCGTGAAAAACCCTTTATTGGTCAGAATCCCGGAATTGGTAAAAAGTGGAACAAGATGACGGGAATGAAGAAAGTGATTAAAATAAAGCTTAAGAGTTTCCTTTTCCCATATATGTTTTTGCAAAACCTGAATCAGGTTTTTTAAATTTTCACTCGCCTGATTCAGCTTTTTCTTAGGTGGCCGGATCGCATCTACGATGAGAATTAATCCTTCCGCAGAAGATGGATCGTGATTGTCTTTGAGCCCTTGAATTATTTCTAAAAACTTCATTTATCTTTTCGGTAAGCCCACTAATCGGTTCAAAGGCACATAGCCAGATCGAGAACCTGAAGCTGAAATTCAACTTCATAATTCCCGTTCAACTTATCTAAAAACTTGGGGATTGGGGTTAAGTTACTCAAAACCGAGGACGCACGAACCAATAATTTCAAACGTGCTAATTGACAGATCAATTCCTTTTTTTACAAAAAGAATAACTCACCTATTCTAATCCTCTAAAAGCAGAGCTCCTAAATCCAAAATCTTATCAACTTGACTTGGGATATCTTCGAAATAATGGCTTACATAAATCAGCGTGATCGGACTCAAGACAGCTATTTTCTCAACGGTAGCCCGAAAAAGTCTCCTTTGGAATTCATCCATTCCTTGCGATGCTTCGTCCAAGATGAGCAATTCCGGTTTTTTAATCAGCGCCCTTGCCAATAAAGTCCAGCGCTGATGTTCCAGAGAAAGTCTGTTCAAAGGAATTTCCTCAAGGTTTTCGAGTTTGAAAAGTTTGATCCATTCCCTGGCCAAAATCTCCTGCTCCTCAGTTACTTTTTTGAACAATCCCACCGTGTCAAACAGCCCTGAGAGAATCACTTTCCTGCAAGTTTGATTTACAGGAAAATAGCGACTGAGTTCCGGTGCCACAAATCCTGTGGGGCGCTTGACCTCCCAGATGCTTTCGCCAGTTCCTCGCTTCTTGTCAAAAAGCCAAAAATTCTGAGAATAGGCTTGTGGATTTTCTCCAATTAACAAACTAATCAGAGTCGATTTCCCCGAACCGTTTGAGCCTTTGAGCAACCAACGATCTCCAGGTTTCACTTCCCAGCTTAGATTCTTCAAGATTTGCTTTTGACCGTATCCAATGCTCACTGATTCCAACCTAATAATGGATTCCCTTCGAGGAAGACTTTTGGGCAGAAGCTTGCTCAGCAGATCCCAATCCCAGGATGGTGAAGAAGAAGATTTTTCTGAAAGATGATAATCTGCAGCAGGCCAGATTTGATCGTTTCCTGATTGATTTAATCGACCGATATGTGTGATTCCCTCCGGGATTTCACCGGCGGAAGTGGTCAAAATCACATGAACTCCTTCCCCAATCAATACTTTCAGAAAGTCTCCAAATTCCTGCCGGCTTTTAATATCGAGTCCTGTCATGGGCTG
>JBILPR010000102.1:0-12551 GCA_044373795.1 Algoriphagus sp.
TCAGAATCAGTCTTTCATTATCAAAAGTCTTGCTTCCGGAAACAAAAGCTCCGTAAATATTGAAGTTGGTTTTAGACTCAATGTCGATCACCTCACCCGAACCCGCAAGAGTAGACCGGTCGAAATTATCAATAAAATATCTTGAATACTCGTAATTAACACCGTATTTGAGCGTGTACCCTTTTCCGAAAATGCTGTTTTCAGCTCGGAATTTATTTTCAGATTCCTGAGAGACATAATCAAAAAGCAAGTTTGCCTGAGAACTTTCATCATTACCGGCATACTTATAAGACTGATTATTCAGCATGTTACGACTGAGAATAAAAGTCCAAAATCCATTTTCCCGAAATCGTTTCAATTTGAGTCCTGTGGCGTAATTCCACTGGCTTTGTAGGGGTAAAACATCTAAGGTATACAGCCGAATCTCCTTATCCTCTTCTGTCTCATCTTCGGGCACATCGAAATTGAGCGTAAAATTATCAATCGCTCCCACACCGATAAAAGTCAGCTCTGTCTTGGCATTGATCTTTGTCGTGGTCTTAACCTGGAAGTCATTAAAAGTCGGGAGAAAGGGCAAACCAATCAGCCTGAAAAGTCCCTGTAAATAGGATCTCCTTGCAGAAACCAGGTAGGTTGTTTTTTCTCCGATCGGGCCTTCATTTGATAGCGTCAGTTCCGAAGCACCTAATGTCAGTTGAGTAAACATTTTGTCTCTTCTTCCTTCTTTGAGCTGGAATTCAAAAAAGGAACTCAAGGCATCCATTCGATTTGCCGGAAATCCTCCGGCAATAAGATCCACACTTTTGATCAGGTTCACATTCAGAATTCCAGCCGGACCCCCGGAGGAGCCTTGAGTAGAAAAGTGATTGATTACCGGAACCTCTATCTCATCAACAAAGAATTTATTCTCGTTCGGCGCTCCGCCTCGTATTAAAATATCATTCCGGAAACTAGCCGTACTCGCCACTCCGGGAAGTGCTTGGATCACTCTGGATATGTCCCTGTTTCCTCCCGGATATCGCTCGATCTCGTTAGTATTTAGCTTTCTCACAGAAACCGGAGTCTCTTCAGAACGTGAAAACTCAGAGCTTACCACCACTTCCTTCAGCTCCGAAGCTTCTTCTTCCAGTTGAAAATCCAACTGCACGGGTCTGGCCAAAGTGACCTGAACTTCAAAGATCGTCTGGACCTTATAACCGACGAAACTCGCCCTTACATTGTAAAGCCCCGGCGGAATATCGTTGATTTCGTAGAGTCCATTTTCATCCGATACGCCTCCAAAATCAGTGTTGAGGATCAGCACATTTGCAAAAGGGACCGGCTCATTGTTTACAGGATTTGAGATTTTTCCCTTTATGATTCCTTGTGAAAAAACCTGGGAAATGCCCAAAGCGAGCGAGAAAAGTATTAATGCAAATTTCATCTGTTTATAATTGGTTTTTCAAAGGTCATACCTGACTGCCGTCAGGCAGGCGGAATCTCGCAATACACACCGATGGACATCGGGGCGTTCCGGTGCTCGTCGTTTTGCGTTACGCTCAAATTTATTTGTAGTAGTTGTTACTCTTCAAAATCAAAAATTCCTGGAAAAGTTTTTCAGTTTACGCGAATTTGACAAAGATCATCAAATTCCCTCCGTTTGTTTCTCTTTTATCCTCCAAAGCCTCCACCAAGGTGTACCGGGAGAATCGTGATGCTCGAAGTGATATCCGAAAAAGTAACAGCTGATTAACGCCCAAAAATGATTTTTAGATTGGGAGCCTGAGTGATGGGCATTCTCACTTTCTCCCATATGAGGAAGGTAAGTTCCAAAGTAAAACAATTGTAAAGTGGATAGAATCGCAGGAAGCATCCAGAAAACAATCAGATTTTCAGTTGGCAGAAAGAGCTTGAGGATGTTGAAGGTAACAGCCATCAGGAGGATTTGCCAGATCGTCACATACTGACGGATGAAGCTGAAATACCAAACGTAAAAATTGTCCGAGGTATGGTAATCAGGATCTTTATCGGTGGCTACAAATCTATGATGCTCGTGGTGCTTTGGGAACAACTTCCAATAGAAATTATAAGAAAAAAGCAAGGCTGACACTAAACCAATTGCATGATTCAATTTCTTATTTGAAGAGACTAGCCCATGCATGGCGTCGTGCGCAGTAATGAACAAGCCTGTATAAAAATACGTCTGGACAATTATTCCAATGTAAACCAGCGGATCAGTCATGGAAATAGGATAACCCAGTAAAAATACGAGGGTTCCAGCCCAAAGGAGCATAATTGCAAACGCAATCAGGATTCCTTTCGGATCGATTTTACTCATGGAAGGAATTGATTTTGCCGCGTTCATATTGGCAAGAGGAAAGTTTTTCAGAAGGTAAGGATTCTTTCCTTTACCTGCTCCATCAGCCACATTGGCGTAGATGTAGCCCCGCAAATCCCGACTTTATCACTTGGTTCAAACCAATCAGATTCGATTTGGTATGCATTTGACACGAAATGGGTATTAGCATTCTTTTCCTTACATACGTTGTAAAGAACTTTTCCATTGGATGATTTTGTGCCACTAACGAAAATGATTTTATCAAATTTCTCTGCGAAATCTCTCAGTTCTTTGTCTCTGTTAGAAACCTGTCGGCAAATCGTATCATTGGTGTTGACGGAAATACCGTTTTGACGGAGGATCTCATTGATCTCGTAAAATTTGTCGGTGCTCTTAGTTGTCTGACTATACAGCGTGATGCTTTTTGGAAGACTTGGAAGGTCCAATTCAGAAATGTCCTGGAACACAACCGCCTTATTATTAGTCTGTCCCAGCAATCCGATAACCTCAGCATGTCCATGTTTTCCGTAGATGTATATCGTCTCTTTCTTATCAAACGAGTTCTTAATTCGATTCTGAAGCTTCAACACTACCGGGCAACTTGCATCGATTAAAGTAAGATTGTTTTTGATTGAAAGTTCGTAGGTCGAAGGCGGCTCTCCATGCGCTCTTATCAGGACTTTTTCGTCCTTGAGCTCATTGAGCTGAGTATGATCGATGATTTTAAGTCCTTTCCGGGTTAGTCGGCTTACCTCTTCATCGTTATGAACGATATCTCCCAGGCAATAGAGATATCCTTGCTCATCCAGGATTTCTTCTGCCATTTCTATGGCATAAACCACCCCGAAGCAAAAGCCTGAATGATCATCAATATGGACCTGGAGATTTTTCATAGGCTATTAACTTCCGCTAGTTTGAAATGTTTTTTGGGTTCTGAATCTTTCGAAGAATGAAATGTTCATCAGCAAAAGCGTCATGGAGTAGATAGTGTCCTCTATCGGAACTGTCCAAATTCTGATTCCCAAATTTTCTGCACTGTTATAGATCACTACCGGTTCTTCTGTCAAACCTCCGGTCAGAACTCCATTACATAGAATGAAGGGTATCAGATGGACAAGGTAGGTAAACAGAAATCTTCCTAAGTACCGATCATTGAAAACCAGGAAATGAATCAGCAAGGCCGCAGCGCCTACAAAACAATTTACAGAAGTGTACCATTTGTCCATGTGCATCAATCCTAATCCGATGAGGAATGGAATCATTACAAAGATAAAAGGCTTCCCCAACGGCTGAAAGATATCCATTGGAAAAAAGTAAGTCAATACTTCGTAGATGAAAATACAGGCAAATGGAACTGTAATGAAGAACAACCATTCTTCAATAGGAAGATCGAAAAAGAAAACACCCAACAAATAGCGTGTATTGAATTCCCAAACTCCCAAAGAAGTAAACCAGATATCCCAGATTATAAAGAACGTCCCTGTGATCAGGATAGCAGGAAAAAGTGCATTCCATTTACTCACAAATCGAACCCGTGATTCAAAGGACTGAGCCAGCGGATAAGAAATGGCGAATAGGTTTACGGCTAGGTACAGGAACTTTTCCATCGTCAGGAGATACCTAATTTGTTACCGAAATACGTTCCCAGCAACAGGGTAATTTTTTTTGAATTGGGGATTCTGATTCTCTCCTGAGTAATTACCTCCGGAGAAAGACCCTTGATTTTATCGAATAACTTCTGGTAATATAGATAGGCTACTTTCACACCAAGTTTGGCTCCATCAGGAAGCTTCTCTATTCCAATCAGGGAATCATTAAAGTCCTTTTGAATGTCGTCTTCAATGAGTTTTTTGACTTCTATGTCAAAGCTATTAAAATCAACCCCTGGAAAATAAACCCTTCCTCTTTCTTCGTAGTCACTTTTTATATCTCTGAGGAAATTGACTTTCTGAAAAGCAGCTCCAAGTTTGCAAGCAGGCTCTCTGAGTCGTTGGTACATTTCATCATTTCCCTCACAAAATACCTTCAGACACATCAGACCTACCACTTCTGCCGAACCATAAATGTATTCATGATATCTGCTGTCATTGTAGGTTTTGAAATCAAGATCCATCTCCATACTATGAAGGAAGGCTTCAATCAATCCCCTGTCTATCTGGTATTTGTTTACTATAAGTTGGAAAGCATGCAAAACCGGATTCAAAGAGATTTTTGATTCAATGGCTTCGTAAGCATCTTTCCTAAATCTATCCAATAAGCTTTGCTTGTCCTGATCGTGAAATGTATCCACGATTTCATCTGCATATCTTACAAATCCATACACCGCATAGATGGGCAAATGAAACTTTTTTTCAAGAGTTTTGATCCCCATTGTGAAGCTGGTGCTGTAGCGCTGAGTGATCAGCCTGCTACATTCCAGTGTGGTTTGATCAAAAAGTTCAACTGCATTCATATACTTGAATATACCCTTTTTATTTACGATTTGTTTTCTTTCAATACTTCCTTGGCCACTACATGACCTGAGATCAGAGAAGGCGGAACACCCGGTCCTGGAACGGTAAGCTGACCTGTGTAATACAGATTTTTAACCTTTTTGTTTTTCAACGAAGGCTTTAAAATCGCAGTTTGAAGAAGTGTATTCGCCAATCCATAGGCGTTTCCTTTGAATGCATGATAGTCAGCTTTGAAGTCTGAATGCGCATACGATCGCTTGTAGATCACATGAGACCGTATTTCCTGTCCACTAATTTTCTCCAAACGATCCATGATGATCCCATAATACTTTTCTCTCGTCTCTTCCGAATCTTCAAGATCAGGCGCCAAAGGGATCAACAAAAACAGGTTTTCCATTCCCTCCGGAGCGACACTTGGGTCGGTGATCGAGGGAACTGAAGCGTAGAAAAGAGGCTTCTCCGGCCATCTTGGATTTTTGTAGATCGCATCTGCATGCGGTCCGAGAGGTTCGTCAAAGAATAAATTATGATGCTTCAGATTATTCAGACGCTTATTTATGCCGATGTAAAAGAGCAAACTTGAGGGCGCCAATACTCTTTTATTCCAATATTCTTCAGTGTAATTGCTGTATTTAGGATTAATCAGATGTCTGTCAACATGGTGATAGTCTGCTCCTGCTACAACAACATCCGCTTCGATTTTCTCGCCGGATTTTAACCTGACTCTTTTGGCAATACCGTTTTCGATTTCTATTTCCTCGACTTCTGCATTTAGGCGGAACTTTACTCCTTTTTCCTCTGCCAAACTGACCATTCCTTTAATTATCTCATGCATTCCTCCCATCGGATACCAAGTCCCAAGTACGATGTCTGCATAGTTCATCAGACTGTAAAGTGCGGGAATATTGTCTGCGGTCTCCCCGAGAAAGAGAACCGGAAACTCCATCAGTCGGATGATTTTTTCATGGGAAAAGTACTTTCTCACATGCTTGGACATGGATTGGAAAATGTCCATCCGCATCATGTCCAATAGCAACCCCGGTGCAGTAAATTCAAAAATGGAGCGACTCGGTTTTGTCACCAGGTCATGAATCCCCACTTCATATTTGTATTTGGCTTGGGCTAAAAACTCTTCGAGTCTTTTGCCTGCTCCCGGCTCCAAGCCCTCAAACATGGCTTTGAATTCTTCCAGATTTGCAGGAATATTCAGAATGTCATTTTCACCATAGACCACAGCGTAGGAAGGATCGAGGCGAAGTAAATTATAGTAGTCTGGGGTCTTTTTACCAAAATGTGCGAAGTAATTGTCGAACACATCCGGCATCCAGTACCAACTGGGACCCATATCAAAAACAAACCCCTGATGTTCGAACTTTCGAGCTCTGCCACCGGGGGAATCATTTTTCTCGACAAGGGTTACTAAACAACTCCCTGCTGCTAAATGGGTGGCCGCTGAAAGTCCCGCAAAACCGGATCCTATCACCACCACTTTTTTTTGACTCATTGGATTAGTTTTTATGCTTATAAACCATCAAGTCCTCCTTGAGAAGTTTACGAGCAATATGAATCCTATTTTTTACAGTTCCTATTGGAATTTGAAGCTTGTCAGCAATCTCATGGTACTTAAAACCTCTGAAATGCATCATGAATGGAGTCTTGTAAACATCATCAAGCTTATCAATAGCTTCAGTGATATCTTCCATTGTGAAATTTCCGAAAACACCATTTTCAATCAAAACATCAGATGAATTGAGAAAATGAAGGTTATCTGTTGTGTCAACAAAAGTTCCTCTTCTCACCATTCGTTGATAGTTGGTGATAAAAGTATTTTTCATGATCGTGTAAAGCCATGCTTTCAGGTTGGTACCTTCAGTAAACTTGTCTTTGTTGGTAAAAGCTTTGACCATGGTATCCTGCAAAAGATCATTTGCATCGTCCATGTCTCTTGTCAACTTCAAAGCAAAAGGCTTAAGCGTGCTTGATAGTTTGTTTAATGAGTAGCTAAATTCCAGAGTCGTCATGGCTTTTTGTTTTTGTTGAATCAAATATACAAATGATTAAACAAGACGCAAGAATTTTGTTTAATATTTTTAATATTCCTTTAAACAAAAATGATAATGGGCCCCTAAAATCAGATCCGATTTGGCACACGTAGCCTCCGCGGGCAATAAAAAAGCATTTCCTTGGGAAATGCTTTTGTTTAATCTATTGAAAGAAATAATAAACTATCTCTCTTGCTCTATCGTCAGCAGTTCCTCAAGAAACTCTTTGATGTCGCGGATGTAATTAAGAAGGCGAGCATTTGCGGGAAAAACCAAGTCCTGACCGATTACCTGATACCCTGTAACAAGTATATTCGCGTTTGGAAATCTTTTGGAAAGTGAATTCAAATATTCCTGAACGTACTCTGACGACGGGGATGTAGTAATTACAGTCAAAAGATACTCCGGCTGATGAAGATTGTACACCGAAAGCAAATCTTCGTATGGTGTGCTTTGACCAAGATAAATCACTTTATGACCTTTATTCTTGATCAGGTAGCTCGCAAAAAGCATTGAAGTCTCATGCAATTCTCCTTCCGGTAAAAAGAGCAGGAATTTCTTTCCCCCGCCTTTTGATATCTGACCATCGATGGCCACAATCAACTTTTGCCTAACCAGATTGGAAATAAAGTGCTCCTGTGCGGGATTGATCGCTCCTGTCTGCCAAAGCACTCCGATCTTGGACATGAATGGATAAATGATATTCATCATGGTCTGCTCAAATCCCAGCTTTATAATATTGGTTGAAAGAATCTTGTCAAACCGGTCTTCGTCCATTTCAATCATGCAAATCGTGAGCGCGTGGATCTGATCATCGTGCGTAAGAGAACGCTCGGTCAGCTTCATGACCTCCTCCCGGATTTCGACAGAATCCATCGAGGCTATTTTGCTGATCTTTACCCCATTGTCATTCAGCAAAGCAACGTTTAAAATCAGCTTAAGATCCTGATCGTCATAGAATCGAATATTTGTTTCAGTCCTCTTTGGACTTAGCAAATTATAGCGTTGCTCCCAGATTCTAAGCGTGTGCGCTTTGATTCCTGAGAGTTGCTCCAGATCCTTAATCGAGTAGGTGCTCACTTTTCTTCTTGTTTAAAATATTCTTTGGGGACTACAAATAAACCAAAAGACACTGCATCCTCTTTTTCATTCGTTCGGTGATGAGCCTGATGCGCTTTAAAGATGCCCTTCAAAAAGCCATTTTTCGGTCTGTCAAACCATTTCATCCTACGATGAATCAACACGTCGTGGAGAAAGAAATAAAGCATTCCATACAAACTGATGCCTACTCCGATCCAAAATCGATAATCAAATTCCTCTACACCCAATATGATCAAAACGATCGCAATGCTTCCGAAGAGCAAGGAAAACAAGTCGTTCAGCTCAAAGAAAGTTTTGGAAGCCTGGTGATGCGTCTTGTGGATGGACCAAAGCGGCCCGTGCATTAAATACTTGTGAATCGCCCAACCAAACATTTCCATTAAGGCGAATCCGAGTGCGATAAATCCTAATGCTTTGATCATTTAACTTATAACTTCTATTGTGTTATTTTGTTTTAATCCTGATTCACCCAATAATTATATGATAAGCCGCTAATTTTCCAGTTAGTTTAAATTCCGATTTGAGGTGAGGCAAATCTACCATAGACGACTATCCACAGCCGACTGCTTCTAAAATTGGACTTCAGAGCCTGTTTCGATTGGTCAGTGGCAAGAAAACGGCAAGTAATAATCAATTGACAGGTTAGGAGACTCAAGAAAACTTAGAGTTTCAGGGTGAAATTTAAAATTCCAAAGAATAATATCAGAGCAACTAACAGAAATGCTGCCAAAGAATTCTCCTTTTCAAACTTGGCTTTGCGGTAAATCAAATGAATCAGGAAAGCCACCCCAAACCATCCCAAGTAGTTTTCCGCAGGAATGATTTCGAACTTCCAAGACCAGAAGTCAAGCGCTACCGCCACGGGCTCCATGATATAGTCCAAAGCAGTCATCGAAACGGCTCCCAAAAACGCCGCATAATAATCGTTCGGGATACTTTTGTGAAATACTGCCCCAGTCAAATACACTAGAATAAACCAGTTTACCCCGATCACAAGCGGAACATCCCAGAGCTTGGGTCCCAAGGAGGCACCATACACATAGTCTCCATACAGGTATCCGGTGTGTATTCCGATTAATTCCGATCCAAAGCCAATCCAAAAGGCCGCGGCGGCAAAAATAGGGAAAGCATCATTCCACCCTCTGTGAAAAACCAGAATCAAAATCATGGAACTCAGCAACTGATAAGGCGTGAGTAGGAGGAAAAGCCAACGATACTCCGGAAGACTCAACCCAATAATACCTACAAGATGCAGTGCCACCACAATTATCTTGGCAATCGTCAACCGGGAAATCCTGCCTTCTGAGCGAGCTGGAACGTATTTATGCATAATCCGAAGTACTTGCGGGTTTTAAAAGTCAGATTATCGGTTTGGGATTTCTAACTTTGGTTTCTCAAGATTGTTAGCAAAAGACGGAAATTCTATTTAAAAACTCCCGAAATGATTCTATACAACATCACCATCAACGTCTCTGCTGATATCGAACAGGATTTTATCCAATGGATGAAAGACGTTCATATTCCTGAAATCATGGAAACCGGGATTTTTTACGAATACAAGTTTCTTCGATTACTTCATGATTCGGACGACGGCAGCATTAACTATGCTACCCAATATTTCACAAACACCATCGAGCAGATGATGGACTACGAAAAGAATTACGCTCCGGCCCTCCGTGCAAAAACTCAGGCCAGATACAAGGAAAAGGCACTGGCTTTTCGCACCTTGCTGGAAACCGTCTGATCCATGTCCAATACACTCAAATTAATCATCAGTCTGGCCATACCGCAAATCGCCGGAGGACTGGGAGCATTTTTCACGATTTCTTCTGTTCAATCCTGGTATCAGACGATCAATAAACCGTTTTTCAATCCTCCAAGCTGGATTTTTGGCCCGATGTGGACTTTTTTATATGTGTTGATGGGAATCGCCTGCTATCTGATTTGGAAAGGCGAGTATCCTCAGAAGAAGCAATTATTGACTCTGTTTTTTGCTCAGTTATTTCTGAATGCACTTTGGTCTCCGGCATTCTTTGGGATGGAATCTCCGATTCTCGGCTTGGTGATTATAGTTCCAATGTGGATTTTGATCCTGACTTGCATCATCCAATTCCGCAAAGCTTCCAAGCTCGCGTCAGGTTTGATGGTTCCTTATTTGCTTTGGGTCTCCTTCGCGACTGTCCTGAATTTCTCGATTTGGTGGCTGAATTGAAATGCTTTAGGTACGCTTTTCTAGAAGTAGGCAAATTTGCTTTGGGAAACAGGCTGGAAGACCGATGACCGAAGACCGAAGAAATCCCAAATCAAACATATTTCTGGGTTTTCTATCCTCTAAGTAAACCAGTGCTTCGCCGCCGGAAGCGTCTTCACTTCTGGCAAACTTCCAAATCAGGACTGGAAATAAAACGGGAGTTGCCTAAAAGAAACAAGAGGCAAGAAACAAGAAATCTGAAGTATGAAATATGAAGTTTATAAAGCCGAAACTGATAACTGACAACATCCAGCTTTCACCCTTAAGCTTTCACCTTTTAACCTGTCTCTTTCTCCCTTCAGACTTCAACCGAGTCTCGGTAAACTTAATTTATACTTCATCGAGATCAATCGAATGCTGATCACCACGGACATCGAAATCAGCAGATTATAATCCCGCTCCAATCCGTAACGATTCAGTACCACATATAAAATCGCACCAGCAAGACAGGCGGAAGCATAGATTTCCTTTCGGAAAAGAATCGGAATTTCATTCGTAAGCGTGTCCCGTATTACGCCTCCCATCACAGCAGAAAACATTCCCATAATCGCCGCAATCTCAGGCCTTACTCCCAAACTGAGTGCTTTCTCCACTCCCAAAACTGTAAAGAATCCGATACCAAGCGTATCAAATAGGAAAAAGGTTTTTCTCAATCGGCTCAGGAAATTCGGGAAAATAAAAGCAGTTAAAATCCCAGCAAGAATCGCATAAAGTACCTGCACATTTCCTATCCACACCAACGGATAACTATTCAACAGGATATCCCGCAAAGTTCCGCCGCCGATTGCTGTAATAAATCCGGTAAATCCTGCACCGAATAAATCCACATCTTTTTCCCTGATTGCCAGCGCTCCCGAGATCGCAAAAACAAAAGTTCCGGTAAGTTCCAGCACGTATTGAAGATCCATTTCAGCTTATTTTTTCAAAAACAAAAACTCCCATCGTCCTTTGTCCATGCACCAAAACTGATTTTGGCACTTCCAGCAAACGAAGCCCTTTCTCCAGCAACTTATCCACATGCTCCTGAGTGATTAAAAACCGCTCTGATCCATCAGGGAGCAGGTATTTACCCCCGCCAATTTCCCGGCTTTCTTTCTTCATTCCTCCAAAAGCAGTCGTCATGCGAAACCATAAAATCCCTCCCGGCTTCAGCACCCGCAGCATCTCATTCATCATTTCCCAAAAATGAGTTTCATCTGCTGCGAAATGCAGAACCGCCGAGCAAATAACCGCATCGAAAGCCAAGCTGTGAAACGGGATTTCTTCCAGCTTTCCCACCTGGAATCGGTGTGCATCGTAATCCGGTCTCAGCGATTTGGAAAGATATCGGATGTATTGAATGGCAAGTTCGTTCTCATCGATCCCGAAAACCTGATACCCCGAATTGATGAAGTAAACGGCGTTTCTTCCCTCCCCGCATCCCGAATCCAGGATTTTCATTTCTGGCGAAAATCTTCCTTTGAGAATCTGATCCAGAAGGTAGATATCAATATTTCCAAGCAGGCGATTCAGCTCAGCTATTTGCATTTTCCCATTCGTCTATGGCTTTGACAGCCTTTTGCCGGCCTATTTCTATTAATTCCGCTGCCCGGTGAAACTCCAGAGTGCCAGCTTGATTTCTTGCAACCTGCACCACAATATCGACAGGATATTGCCCAACCAATAACTCACAAAAACGATCTTGAAGTAAATCGAAAGCTCTCGTCATTAAATTGAAAGAACTGAGCGAAGTCGATTTTTCAACCTTTTCCTGCTCCGGAAAATACTGCCGCATTTTATTCCGATAATCACTTAGCCAACTAGGCATGGAAATAAAACTTATTCCCTGTGCGTCTTTTTGAGGAGGACTGATGATTGCGGAATCCGGAGCGTTCAATCCAACCACGATGACCAGGTTTTGCCCGGAGTTTTTTAAAAGGGATATCGGAACAGGATTCAATACTCCTCCGTCGATCAACTCATGCCGATGATGCTTTGCCGGTTGGAATACGGTGGGGATACTTCCCGAAGCCCGAATCGCCGCATACAAACTTCCTTCTCTGAAAATGACCTCTGTGCCTGTTTTATAATCAACCGCATTGCAAGAAAAAGAAATATCAAAATCTTCGATTTGGCAATCATTGATTACTTTTTTGAGGGCATTGTAGACTTTCTCTCCTTTGATAAATCCCCTGCTGGAAAAAGTAAAATCCATCAACGAGAACACGTCGATTCGATCGAGATTACATATCCAATCCTTGAATTCCGGCATTTTGCCGGCGGCATACATCCCCCCGACAAGCGCACCGGCTGAGCAACCTGCGATCTCGGCGATATGGTAACCACGTTTTTCCAGTTCCTCAATTACTCCCACGTGCGCTAATCCTCTCGCACCGCCGCTGCTCAAA
>JBILPR010000103.1:0-12546 GCA_044373795.1 Algoriphagus sp.
AATGATCGATTTACCCTTTTCGAGGTGACGATAAATGTTTTCGATCACTACGATCGCATCATCTACAAGAATACCAACCACCAAAGAAAGCGCCAGTAAACTCATCAGGTTCAGTGTAAAGCCTGCAAGATACATCACCGTGAAAGTGGCAATAATGGAAGCAGGTACAGCAATCATAACGATCACCGCATTACGGATACTGTGCAAGAACAGAAGCATGATAAATGCTACCAATGCAATTGCAATGATCAGGTCCATGATCACGTGATCGGCTGCTTCCAGGGTAAATACTGAGGCATCCTGATACATTTCAAATTTCAATCCTTCCTTCTCAAAGGTTTGCTCCAGCGATTGTAATTCCGCACGAACCACATCCGAAACCTCTACAGCATTGGCATCGGACTGCTTTTGCACCGTCAAACCAATTGCAGCATTTCCATTCAAGCGAGTCAGAATAGCGGTTTCTTTGAAATCATCGCGAACTTCAGCCACTTCTTTGAGGTAAATCGGAGCTTCATTTTGTCGATAGGCAACCACAAGGTTTTCCATTTCCGCAAGGGAAGTAAACTTACCCGCCAAGCGGATTAATATCTGCGTATCATCGCTTTTTAGCTTTCCCGTAGGAAAATCCAAATTGGAAGAACGGACTACCTGAACAACCTGAAGCGGGGAAATCCCGAAAGCTTCCAACTTGTTTCTGTCCAAGCTTATCTGAATCTCACGCTCAGTACCCCCGAGCATGTTCACCTGAGCTATGCCCTGAATCTTCGAAAGTGAAGGAAGAATCCGATTTTTGACCATGTCATAGAACCTCGCCGGATCCAAATCTGAATACACCGCCATCTGCATAATCGGAAGATCGCCAATGTCAAATTTGCCGATGCTTGGACTCTCAGCCGTTTCAGGCAAATCGTTCAGGATTTTGTTGATCTTTTGAGTAGCATCCTGCACGGAAAGATCCACATCCACGTCCCCTTCCATCAGGATCGTTACGATCGAGACGCTTTCCTGAGAAATAGAATTGATCGTTTGAATCCCCTCGAGGGAAGCAATCGCATCCTCGATTTTCTTGGTCACGGAAGTTTCCACTTCGGCAGGTGCCGCACCCGGATATACAGTTGTAATCGTGAGTACATTCTGCTCAAACTTGGGCAAAAGCTCATAGGAAAGCTGATTGTAGGAGAAGATCCCCATCAAAGTCAGCACCGTAAAGAGCACGACCACAAGTGTCGGTCTCTGTATGGATAATTTGGTAATATGCATACTTACTGAACTTTTACTTTAGTACCTTCTTTCACATTGATCAGACCTGAAGCTATTACTTCGTCTCCTGCTTTCAGCCCATCCAAAATCTCTACTGTTCCGTCGCTCAGCGGATTGATGACCACTTTCTGATAAACAGCAGCTCCGTCTTGGATTAGGAATACTCCAGGATCTTTCAGGCTTCCGGCAATGGATTTCCGGTTGATTTGAAGGACTTTCTCATCCTGCGAAAACTGGAACGCGGCAGTTCCAAACATTCCGGGTTTGATTTTTTCAAGATTGTTTCCACTCATTTGCAAAATGACTTCGTACTTAAAAGAGGCATCCGCTATCTGGGAAATGAAGTTTATTTTTCCTGTGAAAACTTCTCCGGTGATCGCATTTACTCTCACAGAAACTTGCTCTCCAACTATGATTCGGGAGATTTCATTTTCAGAAACACTCACTTTCAGTTTCAAAGGATTTGTATTGATGATGTCAACCACAGGTACATTCGGGTTCAACAAAGTGCCCATTTCAAAATAGTCTTCATTGATAAAACCTGAAATCGGAGCCACTACTCTTGTATCATCCAATCTCTTTTGCAGGGAAATCATCTGATTTTCGGTGATTTTAAAGCTTCTTTCACTGTCCTCGAATTGCTTTTTTGTGATCGCATCGGCAGAGGCCAAATTGGCATAGCGGCCAAGGTCTTTCTCAGCCTGATCCCGATTTAGCTTTATAATATTGTATTCCGAACGAATCAGTCGATCGTCTACCTGGAGAATTGGTTCTCCTTTTTTCACGTAATCGCCTTTTCTTTTGAATATTTTCACCACAGCCCCAGAAGTCTCGGACATGAGTTTCAACTCCTGACTGGGTTCGAAGACCCCATTGGCTTCGAAATTTCTGTTGACGGTTTTTTCAGTTACCTGCTCGGTTGTCACCGAGATAAATTCACTGGTTTTCATCGCGCGCTCAGCCGATTCATTGAGCTCAGCTTTGTTTTTGAAAAGCGTGTAAGCTATCGCCCCAATCCCAATGAGAAGGGATATGATTAAAATTGACTTTTTCATCGTGGATATTAATTAATCAGGTTTTTGATTTTGCCAGTAGAGTTCAGAATCTCCAATTGTGTGATTCTTACTTGGATGATTTGGTTGTTGTAACTGCTTTGGGCCACGCGAATTGCGGTCTCAGCAGCGAGAAGATCTGTCAGAGGACTCAATCCTTCTTTGTAAAGAACTTCGGTATCTGAAATCACAGTTTTCGCCAGTGCCAGATTATCCTTCAAGGATTCCAGGGTATTGATGGAGTTGTAGTATTTATTGATTGCGTTCTGATATTCCAGATTGGCATTGTCCTCCGCAAGGATTCTATCCAAGTCCAGCTGCTGTGACTTTAATCGGGATTGAGCGGCTTTCGACTTGGTGATCAACCCATCAAAAATCGGAACATCGAGCTTGAGGCCTATCAAAAATCCTTCATACCAAACTTTGCTTTGACTGAAATAATCAAAGGTATTAGAGAAGGTGTTTTGGTTGTAATCAGCGAATCCGACAAGCTGAGGCATCATGGCTGATTTGATATTTTTCAATTCATACTCATACAATTGATCCTGCACATTCAAGATCTGAATGTCTTTTCGATCCGTCAGGATGAACTCCTGAACTTCAAAACTGCTAACCAGCGTCTCGCCATCTGCCAGCGATTTGTCCAGAATAAGAGGAGCATTCACCGGAACACCCATAATAAGTTTCAAGTAGCCTTCTCGCTGTTCGATCCCGATTTCAAGGTTTTCCAACTCACTTTGAATCGAGGTCAGATTTACCTTTACCCGATTCAGATCTACTTTTCTGGCCAGGTCATTCTCGTACTGAGACTGGAGAATTCTCTCCAATCCTTTCAGCTGATCAATGTTTGCCAGTAGGTTGTCTTTCTGAAGTTCAAGCTGTACAGTGGCAAGGTAATTCATAGAGATATCATGAATGACATCTTCCTCGGTTTGCTGAGCCAGGAGGTTATAAAACTCCTCTCCTGTTCTGGCAGCTTTCAATCCGATCAGGTAGGAATTGCTGAAAATGAGCTGATTAAACTGAAGTCCGGCTTTCAACGACTGAGGCACCCCAAAAGCTACCACTGTCAAATCTCCGGGTTCACCGCCGAAAATACCCCCCGGTAATGCCTGCGGGTATACGCTAATGAAGTTATTGTATTGACCGTAAGCCTTCAATTGGGGAAGGCCGGAGCCTCGAATTTCGTCCCGCTGAAACTTGGCCTTGTCTTCATCTATATAGGCTTTTTTCAGTGTTCGGCTATTTTCAAGGCCGATACGAAGGCTTTCTTTGAGTGACAGGGTATCCGGTAAATTGATAGGTTCAGATGTGGTCTGAGCCAATACTCCCAATGGTCCCATCAGGAAGAGGGAATAGATCAGGTACTTTCTTAGCATGTGAGTTGGAATAGTAGTTTAATAGGTAATAGTTTGTTCTGTTTTTCAAGAACTTATGAGTCAAATTTTTTTAACTCTGCTGACTTTTGAATTTCTTAAATAAAAGAGGAAGTTCTTTTTTGAAGAAGACCAGGAAACCGGAGAAGTCCTTCAGACAACTGTTGAACTCAACATGCTTTTGCCCCCGCTCCACTATCACTTCGTCGATGAATTCTTTAAACTTTGTGATCTCTAATATTTCCTTTTCTAATTCATCACTCCAGTTCTGGATTTTGAGTTGGAAATATCTTTTTCGATCACCTGGTTTGGTATGATAGACAATTCTTTCCTTGGCCTGCAAAAAATTAAGAGCATTACTTACCGCACTTTTGCTTACACCCAAGTCTTCCACAATTTCTTCAAAAGTCACCTCAGCATTTTCATGAACGAGCATGAGACCGATGATCCTTCCCACAAGAGGTTGCATGCCTTTATGCTCATGAAAGACACCGATCCTCTCGATCAATTCTCTTTGTTTTTCACTTAAATTCATGTTTTGTCTTTTGGGTACAGTCTATTAAGTGCACAAATGTAAAAAAGGTTTTGTTGGTTCTGTTAAAAAAGAACCAAATAATTAAAAAATTTTTAGCAATTAGTTTTAGACTTATTTGAGTTTGATAATTTTCTCCAGATTCAGCCATAACCAGAATAAGTGAAGTCGCAACAAACCGTATTCCTTTTGTAAAAACTTCAAAAGGAATCCTTCCATATAAAATAATGCTCCCGTTTGACTGGTTATCCTATTTTTGGAGGAATGTAAAACTCAATGAATCGGATATTTATAGGTCTCTTATGCGTTTTTTTGCCCGTTCTGGCGAATTCCCAAACGCAGGTCAAAGGAATTGTCCTGGATAGTTCGACCCAAACCCCACTTGAATTCTCCAGTGTTGCAGTTTATCTATCTTCTGATAGTTCTTTAGTGGAAGGAGCTATCTCAGCGCCAACAGGTGAGTTTTCAATATCCGGCATCTCTCCGGGAAACTATTATTTGAAAATCAGCTTCATCGGATACAAGACAAAAACACTTTCCGGGTTTTCTTTGGTAAGAAATGAAATAAAAGATTTTGGTTTTATCAGCCTGGTAGGAGATCAGCAAGAACTTGAAGGAGTGGAAGTTCAGGGTCAAAAACTAACCTCAGATTTTCAGGTCAGCAAGCAAAGTTATGCAGCTGAGAATTTTGAAGCAGCGAAGGGAGGAACAGCATCTGATGTTTTGAAGAATCTTCCCGGCGTAAGTATCAATGGGGAAGGTATGATTTCGATACGAGGAACCACCGGATTTGTAGTTATGCTCAATGGTAAACCTGTGCAATCAGATCCGATGATGATTTTGGCACAACTACCCGCCAATAGCATTGAGAAAATCGAATGGATTACCTCCCCTTCCGCCCAATACGATTCCGAAGGAAAAGCAGGTCTGATTAATATCACGACCAAAAAAGGGAGCCTTGATGGACTTTATCTTCAGGTTAACACGCGGCTCGGTTTCCCTTCCATTGAGAATTATGACAACGCCGAAAAACAGAAGCGATATGGTGGTGACTTTAACCTCAATTATCTCAAAGGAAAATGGGATTTGTCTCTCGGTGCCAGCTATCAGCGCAATGATCTTTCCGGCAGAAGAGTCGGTGATGTCTCTACGATCAGCGGCGATACCACGACCTATTTCCCTTCCGAAGGCGAGCGAAGTACAGATGAAACCAATTATTCTGCTCGATTTACCTTAGGTTATAATCCAAACGCCCAAAACAGTTTCAGCCTCGGGTTCTATGCCGGAGTCAGGGACAAGGTTCGTGTGGCAGACATTCTCTACTATGATAATAATACGGAAGTGGACGGAGATAGAATCTATACTCTTCAATATTTCAATGACAACACCCAGAATCGCCGAGGGGATTTTATCCTGGGAAGCCTTGATTATTCGCATATTTTTGAAAATTCCTCCAAACTCAGCACCTCGTTCCTCTACGAATACACCATGCTCGGCGGGCCCACGATTAACCAAAACCTGGGATATCCGGACTTGTCTGTAGTCTATCAGGATGAATACAATACTAATGACAATCCCCTGACCGGTTGGCGATGGAATCTGGACTATACGTTCAAACCTATGGCAATCGGACAACTCCTGGCAGGATTCCAATATCGCTATCTCGATCATAAGGGAGACTTCCTTTACCAGCGAAAAAACAATGAAACGGGAGAATTTGAAATGATTCCTGAGTTTTCGAGTACGGTAGAATTGAAGCGGCCTATTCAATCGGCATACCTTCAGCTGGACAAAAAACTGGAAAAGATGAGCTATGGTGCCGGGATAAGAATGGAAATGATGAATCGGGACTTCAGCCTTCAGGACAAAGCCGGGACGGTGGACACCCTATATGTTTATGATTTTGTAAAGCCTTTCATCAGTGCAAATCTGGCTTATCAGATTAAGGAAGAACTTCAGCTCAAGGCAAACTTCTCTCAGCGAATTGAGCACACGACGACTTTCAAAATGAATCCGTTTCCGGAAAGAGAACATAGCGAAACGCTCGAACAAGGTGATCCTGAGCTTTTGCCGGAGTTTATAAATCTCGTGGAATTGGGAATCATCAAGACCTGGAAAGCAAATAGTTTTTATGCCACGGGGTATCATTCACGGGTTAAAAACCTGGTCAATCGTGTCAACACAGTTTACAATGACACGATCCTGAACAGGATTTATTCAAACGTCGGAACCGGAAAATCTACCGGAATAGATATGGGAGCTGAACTCTACCCTACTTCCTGGTGGAAGTTCTTTGCAGGATTCAATCTGTATTATTATTCGATTCAGGGCAGTTTTGATAATAAACCAATTGACAATTCAAGTTGGGTTTATTCCTTTAATCTCAACTCCACGTTCGATTTGTCAAAGACCCTGAGTGTGCAGGCTTCCTTTAATTACTTGTCGGATCGGGTTACAGCCCAAGGCAGGGATTCGAGATTCTACTCGCCTAATTTGTCGTTCAAAAAGTCCTGGCTGGACAATCGCCTCACGGCTAATCTTGTCTGGCAAAACATCGATTTGGGTTTGCTAAAAACGAATGAGCAGCGAATCACGACTTTCCGAGAAGGAGAATTTTACACCAGTACCAATTACATTTATGAAGTCGATGTGATCGTTCTTAATCTATCTTATGCTCTGAACAGATCCAAAAACAAAGCGAAATTTGTGAAAAGTGAATTTGGGGAAAAGGAATTTTAATTGCCCGGAAAGCATTCCTTTATTATTCATGGTTTAAACCCGAGTCAAACTTTTATTCAAATGCAGTCTTCTACCCTGCTTATCAAAAACATGGTTTGTCCTCGTTGCGTCGAAGCAGTGAGAGATTTGCTGGTGGATTTGAAGATCGGGTTTTCAGGGATTGAATTGGGAAAAGTAACCTTGAATCAGGAACTTCCGGATGATCTGAAATCCAAACTTGCTTCTGACCTTGAATCCAAAGGCTTTGAACTTCTGGAATCCAAAACATCGGCGTTGATCTCTCAAATCAAATCCCTGATCATCGAGCAGATTCACCATAGTGATCAGAATCTTGGCGAGAACTTTTCTTCCTATCTGGCTGAAAAACTGGAGCACGAATACACTTCCTTGAGCAGACTTTTCTCCCAGGTAGAAGGGATTACCATCGAGAAATACATTACCCGACAGAAAATCGAACGGGTGAAAGAATTCCTTTTTTATGATCAACTCAGCCTATCTGAGATTGCTTTCAAACTCGGTTACAGCAGCGTGGCTTACCTCAGTTCCCAATTCAAGAAGGAAACGGGAATGACCCCATCAGAATTTAAGAAAAACCATTTGGGGGAAAGGAAGAGTCTGGATCAGGTTTAAAGTTTTTGTCTTTTTATCACCGTAATGGCGCTGAGGTCGCAGTGTATTTTTGTTTTACAGAGTTGCACGGAGGAAGGCACAACTTGCCCGCCGCGGAAAGGAGTTACACCAGGTTTTTTTAAAGGAGTAAGAATATAATATCACTCCGTTCCTTGCGGGCAGTTTCCGTTTTGTACTTTGTTTTTTTTGTAATTATACTTTTCAACAAAAAGAAAAAAAGACAACGTAAGAAAGAGGCTTGTGATCTGATGCCGCAGAAAATATCTTCATTCCGGCAATTTTTGGCAGTAAAAAACAATAATCAGAATCATGCCTTCTCTTTAATTCAATCTTTACTATTAGTTTTTTATCCTCACTTTTGGAAGGTAAAAATTAACCCTACCACGTCCAGACAGGAAAAAACCTTAATGCCTGGTAATTTATTTCAAATAGGCAAAGTTTAGTACTGAATGAAAAATTGTTGACTATTCGATTTTCAAACCTTGATCAAACCTAAAAATAGGTGGATTTCTCTTGTTCCAATTCGGGAAATAACCCATTTTCTTAATGGCTTGATCTGCTGTTTAAAAACCATAAATTCCCAATGGCTTTACCCAACAAAAAACAATTCAACTCACCGATTAGAATCTTTTAATTGCTGCATTTCTTAAAATGGCTTTAAGCTAGAATTTAAAATGATCTGATTATTCATTTTCAAATTGTAAGAGAAATATTAAAATCTAAACTTTAGGCGATGCCTTTTTATAAAAAAGACAAGAAAATAGAATGCTTGAACTAGAAGAAAATTCGGGTCTGGAAGTGTTGCAAGACCTTCCTTTTTGGGAAAAAGGAGAACTTTTGATTTCCTCGAAATCTGCCGGGGAAGGAAATATGAATCTCGTTTTGAGAGTCAAAACAAACCTCCGGTCTGTGATCCTGAAGCAATCGAAACCTTATGTGCGGAAATACCCTCAGATCCCCGCACCAATCAATCGAATTATAATTGAAAGAACCTACTATTTCTTGATCGGGTCTGACCCGGTTTTGAAAAGTTTTTCTCCAAAAGTCTTGGCCTTTTATCCGGAAAGCCATCTTTTGATCACGGAAGATCTGGGAACGGGCTCCGATTTCTCTTTTCTCTACCAAGGAAAAGCAACGCTTGATCATGAAACTTTAAGCGATTTAGCAGAATATCTGAATGCGCTGCATGGATTGAAAATCGAGGAATTTCCGGATAATTCAGCCATGAAAATTCTGAATCATGAGCATATTTTCAATTTCCCTTTCGAAGAAGAAAATGGTTTCGACCTTAATTCAATTCAACCGGGTTTACAGGAAATCAGCCTAATTTTCAAGAGAGACAGGGAATTGAAGAAAGCTTTGAACAAACTCGGAGAGCGATATTTATCCGATGGAAATACATTGTTGCAGGGTGATTTCTATCCGGGCAGTTGGCTGAAGATGGAAGATGGATTGAAGATTATCGATCCGGAATTCGGTTTCATGGGCGACAAAGAATTTGATTTGGGAGTGTTGTTCGCACATTTTGATATGAGTCAGCAGCATGAAAGACTGAAAGAAGAATTTTTAAAAAAATATAATCATTCTTTTTCCTCTGCCTTGATTAACCAATACCAAGGCGTGGAAATCCTGAGACGGCTGATCGGAATTGCACAGCTTCCGGTTGACTTGACTTTGCAAGAAAAAAGAACTTTGCTTGAGAAAGCCAGACAACTAGTTTTATTCAAATGAAAATCAGCCTTTTAATCCTTATTTTAGGTCTTTTCCTTTTTTCCTGCGGAAAAGAATCCAGTGATTTTAAAGCAAGTTTCGATGATACTGAGATACCGGAACTTGGGATGACCGAGAAAGAGCTTTACGATAAAATCCTCGGAAACCTGGTAGGTTCAGCGATCGGCGATGCCATGGGGGCTCCCACGGAAATGTGGTCAAGAGAAAGTATTCAACTTGAATATGGATTTGTCGATGGACTTGACTCCATGGTACGGGAAGTATCTCCGGAAGGAATCTGGATTGCCAATTTGCCTGCAGGTGGCACGACAGATGATACCCGTTGGAAAATGCTGACAAGTAACTATTTGCTTTCGCAGAATCAAACTGACTTGAATTCAAAAGACTTTGCGAAACATATCCTGAAGACCTACGAAGGGTACGTGGATGAGTTTTCAGAAATTAAGGGAATTGATCCCGAACCTTTTGAAACTACTGCACTCAAAATGGGTTGGCTTCAGGAATGGGCCAAAGTCAGTCAGCCATTTATCGATGATAATTTGATCGCATATTCTGATTCCCTGAACAAATTTTACGGGGGGGAAATGGTCTGTGCAGGTTTGTTGTATGCTCCGGCAATTGGGGCCTATTTTCCCGGAAACCCTGAAAAAGCCTATCTGGAAGCCTATAAGCTTAGTATTTTTGATTTGGGATATGCACGGGATTTGACAGGTTTGGCAGCAGCGATGACTTCGGCCGGCATGAAACGCAGTTCCACGAAAGAGGATTTATTGGCGGCGTTGAGACTTGACCCGCAAGGCTACTTCGAAAGCAGGTTAGTTGGTCGCACTGCTCACAAACTGCTTAAAGAAGCGATATTCATTTCCGAAGAATCCTCCAAGAAAGATAGCCTTGGAAATCAGCTAGTACCGAATAGCCTTGCGCTTCAATTTGCTTTTGCGCAGCTGGACTTGAAGCAACAGGATATGCCCTTTCATGCCGGAGAAATTTATCTTCAGACGATCACGGCTATGATTTATGCTGATTTTGATTTTATGGGTACGTTGATTTTTCTCACCAATTATGGCAGGGACAATGATACAACCGCGGCAGTTGCAGGGGGAATCCTTGGTGCATTTTATGGTTTTGAAAATTTACCCAAGGCAGAGCGGGAGAAAGTACTAAAGGTGAACAGGGAAATACTGGGAACTGACTTGGAAAAAATGGCTTCCGATTTAACATCTCATATGATTGGAAAATAAAAAAGCCCCACTCCTTTCGAAGTGAGGCATTCGAATAGGCGAGGTTCAATTAAAAATAGAGAGTTCTGCTTCTGCCTTTGGCATCTGTAATTTCGATGTAAATCTCATCCGGACTCATGCCTTCAAATTTGTAGTTCTTTTTGAACCCTTGTTCCTGATCAATATTCTCATCAAAGATTGTACGATTGCCTTTTTGGGCTTTGATCTTCACATATACACCAGGTTCTTCCAATCCGATCACAGAGATATTTACCGTGTGATCATCGATCAGCTTTCCGTAGGCCATCAAAGGATAATCTACGATTGGTTGCGGCTTCTCAAAAGTCTCGACGGAATAGACCACCTGCTCATCACCTGTGGTGATCATCACCTGATATTCCCCGCAAGGAAGCGCATTCAAATCATAGGGAATCACAACATCATGGTCAGTTGCTTTGACTTTTCTTTGGTGAAGTTTCTTGCCTGAATCATTCAGGATTGCGATTTTAGCTTCACCGACTCCTTCTTTCAGGAGTACGTTGACTTTCTTGAATTTGGTGTTAACTGTGGACATTGCCATCAAGTCTTCATTTGAAGGGTTTGCAAGGCTGCTTGAAGCTAAAAGTCCTGCTAGTGCGAAAGTGAATAAGGTTTTCATAATAGTGTTGGTTTAGAGTATTGTTATGCATTCCTTTTTGCACATCATGTACCAATGCCAATATGCTCCTTGAAATCTGCTGGATTTCATTCCGACTTATTTTAAAAAATTAACTCTTCCGCAAAATATAATTCTGAATTGGGAACAGAATATGCCAGAAACCTGTCTAAAATTGGGGCAATTCTCCGGCCGATTGTAACAAAGGCGGACAGAAAACCGGAGTTTAGCAAAAAATGCAGGTTGCACCAACTTTTGAAAATTTGTGAAATTTAATTTTGGGATTTTTTATAAGTATCTGATTTCAAATTTTTTAAATGTAAAAACCTGTACGGTTATGTACAGGTCTTGTCCGTAAAGAGACGATTAACGTAAATTTCAACTGTCCTTTTTCAATTCCAAAGACAGTATTTTTACCCGATCCCTGATATTCATCCCGCTGACATCCAGATTTCCGGAAGTTGCTTTCAGAAAATCCGCCACTGCTCCGGTATGATCGGTCGATTTTCCTTCTTTCAACGTCACATATCTCATCGTGGACCAAAGCACGTTTTTCAATTGAGTTTTAGAATCGTCCGTCATGTAATATTCCACCACGATTGTGTTGTGATTATGCCAAATGATGCGGCTCATGATTCTCACCCACTCTCCCACCATTGCAGGTTTCACATAGCTGATGTTATGGTTATAGACCACCCAAGCTGATTCGTATTTTCGTATCAAATCGATGATTTCCAAACCATATAACTTTGGCACCTGATCCTCTCGCGCGTTGAAGTAATAGTCAAAGTATTTGGCATTGTTCAGATGCTGCATCGGATCGCAGTCCTGAAAGCGAATCACAACTCTGCTTTCGGTGTCCTGCGGATAGTGTTTTGCGGGATTGTATTCAAACATGATTTTCTGGTTAAATCAATTCGTTGCTGTTGATAATTTTTACTCCGGCAGATTCCATTTCCCGGATTGCAAGATCGCCGTCTGTAGGCTGCAGATTTACGGCCCGGGTAGCGTCCACAATCAAATACGTCTCAAATCCCAGGCTGACGGCATCCAATACCGTAAACTTGATGCAGTAATCAAGCGCCAATCCTGCTATGAAAACCTTCCTGATTCCTTTTTCCTTCAGAAAATCTCCCAATCCAGTGTCCCCTCTTCTCGCATTATCAAAAAATCCTGAATAGGAATCCACCTCCGGATTCATTCCTTTTTGAAAAATAGCATCCCAATTTTCACGATTTAAATCTTGGTGAAACTCGGCACCTTCAGAGCACTGCACGCAGTGAACGGGCCAAAGGATCTGATTGAGACCATTCAAATCGATGAATTCCCCGGGCGTTTTACCGGGATG
>JBILPR010000104.1:0-12538 GCA_044373795.1 Algoriphagus sp.
AAAATCCATTTATGGTATCAATTGGATGAGAGACGGGCAATATTACAGTTCCCTGATAAATCGAATGGGAGCTCCGGCTGTGGTGAAAATCAATATCGCTACCGGCGCTGAGGAAGCGGTTTTGCTTGATGGAAAATTGCTTGGAGTGAATTTTTCCGGCTATTCTTTCAATCCTGATGAGACCAAAGCCCTGATTGAAACGGATGTGGAGTCGATTTATCGTCGATCTTCGAAAGGCATTTTCTATGTAGTGGACATGGCAACTGGTCAGAAGCAGCTGCTCATGAACGGCGAAAAAATCTCTTACGCCACGCTTTCACCAGACAATAATAAAGTGGCTTTTGTCAAAGACAACAACCTTTTCCTGGTGGAATTGTCAAGCAACAAGCTGATCCAAATCACGACAGATGGGGAATGGAATAAAATAATCAACGGATCGGCGGACTGGGTTTACGAAGAAGAATTCTCGATGGCGCAGGCTTTCCAATGGTCTCCTGACGGAAAGAAAATCTCTTTTATTCGCTTCGATGAATCAGCCGTTCCTGAGTTCAACATGCAGCTTTGGGGTCCTCTTTATCCGAAGGATTACAAATTCAAATATCCAAAAGCCGGAGAGAAAAACGCGCTCGTAAGCATTCATGTCTATGAGTTGGCTACTGGGAAAACTCAGAAAATCGATGCCGGAACTGAAACAGATATTTACCTCCCAAGAATCTACTGGACCAAAGATGCGAACACACTGGCATTCATTCGCCTGAATCGTCTTCAAAATCAGATGGACCTTTTTCATGCAAATGCAAGTACGGGCACGAGCAGTTTGATTATTTCCGATGTCTCCAAAACCTATGTGGATCTGGACAACAACGACAATCTGGAATATCTCGCGGATGGGAAGACTTTTATTCGAACCTCCGAGCAGGATGGGTTCAAGCATATTTACCATCATGGAATAGACGGAAAACTAATCCGTCAGATTACCAACGGTCCTTGGGAAGTGAGTTCTTTGGTAGGAGTAGATGAAAAAGCGAAAAAAGTCTATTTCCTTTCGACAGAAGCTTCACCACTTGAGCGGAACCTCTACGTGATCGGATTAGATGGAAAAGGCAAAAAAGCGCTTACCCCAGCAAAAGGAACACACGCTGTCAACATGAGCCCGGATCATAAATTCTACATCGATTACTATTCCACTGCAGATACTCCGGTGCGGGTAAGTTTGAATGATGCCTCCGGAAAGGAAACCAAATTACTGGAAGACAATCAGGCATTGAAAGACCGATTGACAGGTTTTGCGCTTGGGAAAAAGGAGTTTTTCACCTTACCGACTGTGGATGGGACGGAGCTGAATGCCTACATCATCAAGCCTGCAGACTTTGATCCCAACAAAAAATATCCGGTACTTATGTATGTGTATGGAGGTCCGGGTTCACAAAATGTGCTGAACAGCTGGGGAGGAACACGCGATTTCTGGCATCAGCAATTGGCGGCAGAGGGAATCATCGTGGCCTGCGTGGACAATCGTGGCACAGGAGCACGCGGACGTGATTTCAAACATTCGACCTATGCAAATCTTGGCAAACTCGAAACAATCGATCAGATAGAAGGTGCTAAATATTTTGCCAAAATGCCATTTGTTGATCCGGCAAGAATCGGAATCTGGGGTTGGTCGTATGGGGGATACATGTCTTCATTGGCTTTGATGATCGGAAACGATGTGTTCAAAACAGCGATTGCAGTTGCTCCGGTGACGACTTGGAGATATTACGACACGATCTATACCGAGCGATTCCTGCAGACTCCGCAACTCAATCCATCCGGATATGACGACAATAGCCCGATCACGCATGTGAATAAGTTGAAGGGAAACCTGCTTTTGATTCATGGAACAGGCGATGATAATGTGCATTTCCAAAATTCAGTTGACTTGGTCAATGCCTTGATTTCGGCAGACAAACAGTTTGAGTCGTTCTACTATCCAAACAAAAATCACGGGATATCAGGTGGAAATACAACCTGGCACTTATACACTCAGATGACAGATTTTCTGAAGCGTAAGCTTTAAAAGAAAAAGCAGGCGAAAAGCCTGCTTTTTTTATGCGATCCTGATCTGATCCAAATAGAACTTCATTCGGGTATGATCCCTTGGCAGAAAGTCAATCTTGTCGATTTTGTCAAGCTTATGATTGTAGAATACCTCGATGTATTCGTTCTCAAGCAAGTACAGGTTTACCTTGTGTCCATAGTATCTAATGGCCACAACAAATGAACCCTCAATGTAGAGGGTTTTGATTTTTTGATGGATTGGCAATTGGATGAAATCTTCCCGGCTCATATTCTTCTATCAAAATACAGACATTAATATAAGTAAATTGGTTCGGGAAAATCTGAGTCAATTGACAAGGTCGCTGATTTTGAGGGGATCTATTTTGCCTAAAACAAAAACACCCCGTCCTTTTTGAACGAGGGTGTCTATTGAATTAACTTAACTTAATGCGCTACTAATTGAAACTCTTTGATGGCTTCGCTCATGTCCAGGACTTCGGCACCTTTCAGCGCTGCTGCCAAAATGCTTGTTCCTGCTGCTGATCTGTAGCCACCTGCGCAATGCACCACTACTGACTTTTCCGTAGGAACTTCACCGGCTCTTTCTCTCAATTGCTGAAGCGGGATATTCATACTTCCTGCGAAGATCGGCTCGTTTTTAGCCTCATCCGCACTTCTGATATCCACGATTGTATAGGCGTCTTTATTTTCTTTGAAGGCTTCCAAATCGAAGGATGCTCCTTTTTCGGTCATGCCTGCGGGATTGACTACAGCGCCTTTGATCAATTGTTCGTAACCGATTTTTGCTGATTTGAAGATTACAATTTCAAGTTCGGCTATAGAGTCAGCTACCAGGAAGAATTTCTCATCCGGTCCGACGATTGATCCCAGCCAAGTCTCGAATTTGCCTCCGTTCATGATGTTGATCGCTCCCGGGATGTGTCCGGCTGCAAAATCATCCTGCTTTCTCACGTCAATGACTAATATACCCGAAGGAAGATTAGATCCTTCCGGCCACATGCTGACTGCAGAGATTGATCTTTGGTAAGATGGGGCACCTTTTTTATTCATGTCCACATCGTATCCAAAGTATTTTGGAATATAGGGCTGACCCTGAAGAAGTGAATCCACGAAGGTTTTTTCATCGATGTCACCGAAAGCCCAGTTGGTGGCTCTCTGCTCTCCGATGGTGCTTTGACGGGCATCGCTTAGATTTTTTCCGCAGAGTGAACCCGCTCCGTGTGCCGGAAATACAAGAACATCGTCTGCCAAAGGCTTCAGTTGCTCCTGAACAGTGGTATACATCATTTTAGCAAGGTCTTCTCTCTGAGCCTTCAGGTTACCGGCCTTTTCTCTAAGGTCAGGTCTTCCGACATCCCCGATAAAAAGTGTATCACCTGAGAAAAGTGCATTGTCTTTTCCGTTTTCATCTACCAACAAAATGCTGATACTGTCAGGTGAATGACCTGGTGTGTGCAAAGACTTGAAAGTAACTTTGCCCATTTGCACTGAATCTCCTTGATCAAAAGCGGTATGCGGATATTCTGCCCCAACCAACTTACTCACGTAGATGGTGGCGTCTTCATTTTTGTGAAATTCAAGGTGAGAACTCACGAAATCTGCATGTGGATGCGTTTCGAAAACCGCGACGATTTTAGCGGAATTTGCTTCAGCGTAATCATAATAAGCTTGAGGATTTCTTCCCGGATCGACCAAGGCTACTTTTCCCTCACTTAAGATGGCATAGCTTGCGTGAGCCAAGCCTTCGTCATAAAACTGTTGAATATGCATGGTTGTATTTTTTTTGTTTCTGATTTTGTGCTACAAAGATAAAGGGCTGATCGGGGTGCTCTTGGTGATCATCATCACTTAAGGTTCTGATGCCGTAAAGCTAATTTGACTCAATCTGATCTCAAAAATCGGAAAATGGTTGGAATCATTCCAATCTTCCGGTAAAATTGAGAACATGAAGAGCACCTCTGCCAATTCTTTCAAAGTAAAATTTCTACAAGTTTGTTTCGGTTTCTTGCTACTCGGCATTTTTTCGCTGGAAGGATGTAAGTCAAAGAAAATTCCCAGAGACGATCCCGCTTTCAAAGTCATCGCCGCTGCGAAGTCCTACCAAGGCACTCCTTACAAATATGGGGGAACAACCCGGTCGGGAATGGATTGCTCCGCCTTGGTCTTTCATTCCTATTATTCAATCGGAATTAATCTGCCGCGGACCTCAAACGATCAAAGTCAGCTAGGTCAGAAAGTGGCAGCGAAAGAAATCCGGCAAGGGGATTTGCTTTTTTTTGCGACCAGCAAGAAAAAAAATCAGGTAACTCACTCGGGAATTGTGACGGAGGTTGAGGATGGTGAGGTTCGATTTATTCACTCCTCCACATCTCTCGGTGTGACAGAGGATTATCTCAGCAGCAAGTATTGGGCTAATGCTTTTCTCTTTGCGAAGCGGATTCTTTAATAGCTTCCATTAGGTCTTAAAGGGGAATATACTGTCAATCAGATCCAATTATTTGATCGGAGTTTTTTATTTTCCAAATATCCTTTGGTATTAGGCTTTCTTGATATAATTTTGCGGTCGAATTCAAAAAGCATATCCCTTTACATTTCTCTATATCAAATGGCAAATATTGGAAAGATAACTCAAGTAATCGGCCCGGTGGTGGACGTTTCCTTCGAAGGCGGTAACCTGCCCAACATCCTCGACGCGCTGGAAGTAACCAAAGAAAACGGCCAAGTGGTCGTGATGGAGGTTCAGCAGCACTTGGGTGAAGACAGAGTAAGAACTATCGCCATGGACTCATCCGAAGGGATGGTTCGAGGTATGGAAGTAAGAGACTTGGGTCAGCCCATCTCAGTTCCTACAGGTGATGCGATCAGAGGCCGTCTTTTCAATGTGGTTGGTGAAGCTATCGATGGCCTTCCTCAGGTTCCTGCAGGTAAGAGACTACCGATTCACAGATCCGCTCCAAGATTCGAAGATCTTTCTACCGCTACTGAAGTTCTTTTCACGGGAATCAAAGTAATCGACTTGATCGAGCCTTATGCAAAAGGTGGTAAAATCGGTCTTTTCGGCGGTGCCGGTGTTGGTAAAACTGTATTGATTCAGGAGTTGATTAACAACATCGCAAAAGCATATTCAGGTTTGTCTGTATTCGCAGGAGTAGGTGAGAGAACTCGTGAAGGAAATGACCTTTTGAGAGAAATGATCGAGTCAGGAATTGTGACTTACGGTGATGAGTTCGTACACAGTCTGGAGACAGAAGGTGGATGGGATCTTTCCAAAGTGGATTTGAAGAAATTAGAAGAGTCAAAAGCAACCTTCGTGTTTGGTCAAATGAACGAGCCTCCGGGAGCTCGCGCACGTGTGGCCTTGACAGGTTTGACTTTGGCAGAATATTATAGAGATGGTGACGGTGACGGTGCAGGTAAAGACATTCTGTTCTTCATCGACAACATTTTCCGATTCACTCAGGCAGGTTCAGAAGTGTCTGCACTTTTGGGTCGTATGCCATCTGCGGTAGGTTACCAGCCTACATTGGCAACCGAAATGGGTTCCATGCAAGAGCGAATCACCTCAACTAAAAACGGTTCTATTACTTCAGTGCAGGCGGTTTACGTGCCTGCAGATGACTTGACAGACCCGGCTCCCGCGACGACTTTCGCTCACTTGGATGCTACTACGGTATTGTCAAGAAAGATTGCCGAATTAGGTATTTACCCTGCGGTGGATCCTTTGGATTCAACTTCACGAATTCTTTCTCCGGATATTCTTGGCGAAGAGCATTATGGTTGCGCTCAGCGAGTGAAAGAAATCCTTCAGCGATACAAAGAATTGCAGGATATCATTGCGATCCTGGGTATGGAGGAACTTTCTGAAGAAGATAAATTGGTCGTATACAGGGCAAGAAGAGTTCAGCGATTCTTGTCTCAGCCATTCCACGTAGCAGAGCAGTTTACAGGCTTGAAGGGTGTGTTGGTTGATATCAAAGACACCATCAAAGGCTTTAACATGATAATGGACGGTGCATTAGACCACCTTCCTGAGGCGGCTTTCAACTTGGTAGGAAGCATCGAAGATGCAATTGCCAAAGGAGAGAAAATGCTTGCTGAAGTAAAATAAGGGGAAAGTTATTGGGAATTAGTTATTGTCTCCAAAGCGGATGACCTTCTAATAACTCAATAACCAATAACTACTAACTATTCTATCGAATGCAATTAGAAATCGTCACACCAGAGAAAAAAATATTTCAGGGCGAAGTGTCCGAAGCCAGTTTCCCTGGTGCAGGAGGATCTTTCCAGGTTCTGAATAATCACGCTCCGATCGTCGCAGCTTTAGCCAAAGGAGCAGTTTCCTTTACCACAGCTGAAGGCAAGCAGTCCATGATAGTGGAAGGCGGAGTAGTGGAAGTAAAAGACAATGTAATTGTGGTATTAGCCGAGAAAGTAATCGGGTAATCAGCACTTGAAATCATAAAGAAAGTCCAACTCGGAAACGGGTTGGACTTTTTTGTTTTAGTCCTCTATGGGGCGAAGTACTGCCCGTTTGATGTATTTTGACTCTGAATTATTTTGACCTCCTTCAAAAAAGATTAGCTCGTTTTTGAGGATACCTGCAAGGTAGCCCATGTGATTAATATTCAAAGGATTTGTGGTTTCAAGCCATTTTTTCTTCTCTTTATCATAAATAAACAGGTGACTTTTTGCTTCGTAATTTTCTAGGTTATCGTTATTTCTCATAATTGTTTGAATGATTAGATATTTCTCATTTTCTACAATTTTCTTAAAAAAGTGTGAGCTGGGAACTTGCCAATTTTTCTGGAATTCAGGATTGAACTCTTTTTCTAGGCGAGCAGGAGCAAAATGAAAAAACTTGCTTTTTCCTGGAATTACTGAATAGAGGGTCTCCTTTGAAAAGGATTTATCATTAATCTCCAAGATATCTCCAGATGCCGGAAATGAGATTTTAAAAGGAAAGTTTGGGTTAGAACTTTGAGCGAATGTTTGATATGGCTTGATATGAAAATCCAGTTGCTTTAATTGGCTTGGATAAGTTAAAAATTTGTCGTTCATCTTGCCATTTTTGTCAAAAACCCCAATTAATTCATCTACATCAGAATAAAATTCAAGTGAATTATGGTTGAGCAGTGAAGGAAAGAGTTCGATATAGTAGTGGTTTTTATCTACCCAAAAAAAGGAATCCACGGTCTTGATCATTTTATTTGACGGTAATTCTAATTTCACTTTTTGTAAAAGTGATTTTTGAACAACATCGAACACGAAAATGCTGCTTTGCCTTGGATCTAATATTTCTAAAATAGGAAAATTATAACTATGAATACCTGCCGGAAATAGTTGGATATCCATGATGTCTCTATCGGCGATTCGATGTTTAATTTCTCCGTTGTTTACATCTATGAACCAAACCCCAGGAGTTAAAAAACTGGAGACAGCGATTAGACTATCTCCAATTAATTGAACATCTGAGCTACCACTGAAGAACTCGTTTTTTTCTATTACTTCCAATGAATCTATCCATTCTAAGTCTATTAATTCAGGGGATTCATGGATCTCATTTTTTGAATTACAGGCGAACATCCCTATAATTAAAAAAGAATAAACTAGGTTCTTTTTAGATCTCATAAGTTCATACTCTTAGGTTAGCATTCAATTCTATCTCCACCTGGACACGAGATATATAGGCAATCTCCGCATTGTTTAACTGTGCATTTACCACTTTCGATTGTTGGGCCACATGGGCCTCCCTGAGCCCTCACCGGCGTCACAATTGCAAAACTCCCCAAGACCATACCCAGTACGGCCAAGGCTAAAATCATTGTTTTTTCATGTTGTTTTTTTGTTAAAATAAAAGATTGATTAAAAAGCTAGCTTAGTTAAAACTAGAAAAGCAAAATTTCTTAACCTAGCAATCACCTAGGAAATTAGGATAATTTATGATGGTTGGTCAAATGGCTAGAGAGGGGTAAATATTTAGTTTGATTTTCGAAAATTTGAAAAATATATTGTAGAAATAGAAAAGACCCAAGCAGGTTTTCTCACGAAGTCTATCTGGTCAAAAGATCTTCATAAAAATAAAGGTGCTGACTTGCAGTATACTAGAGTTCTCCTTCAATGGCTTCTTCCAGTTTTTTCCCTTCAAACCAAGGCTGCTTAAAAATTACTACGCCATCTGCTGAAAATAGAACAGACATATTTGGCGCTTGTCCGGCCTGATTCCAAAATTCGTTTTTTGCGCCATCCAGCAGAACCGGAGTTTTGATTTTCTGTTCATCTATCCATTTTTCGGCAAGAATCCTGCGATCATTCATGGTTCTTGGTTGCTCAGCTGCGATTCCTTTCCTCTGGTTATCCAAAGAAGGCCATGGATCTGGTTCTGCCGAATAGGGGCTTTGAGAACTGAGAGGATGAGCTTCCAGTGTGTTGATCAGAAAAATATCTGCAACATCTTTATACTTCTCATATAGACTGTCGATAGCCAAGAGATTTCCCCGGGTTATGTCACAGGTATAGCTTCCCGTGATCAGGAGCATCGGGCGTTTGTTTTTTACTTTGTTCAAATAAAAAGACTCCCCCTCAAGCGTTTTCAAATTTACTGGCTCCAGCTTTTGGCCTTTTTGAAGCCCATGGTTGCTAAAGTCCATTTGGTTCATGACGCCTTCGGATACGCCAAAATCGATTAATTCAGAAGGTTTAGGTTGACAGGAATTGAGCAAAAAAATTCCCATCCAAACCAATAATGGTTTAGTCCAAAAATGATACATTGTAGTTGGTTTAAATAACTTGTTGGTTTAGGAAATAACCGCTAAATGATCAGTAAAAAATTAAAAAAACAGTTGACCGGTATGATTATCTTATTGGAGACCTATGGGGCTTTTAAACGGATAAAGTCCCGTTTTTTTGATTTTCCGGTTTTATATGCTCAAAAAAACTATTTGCTTATTACCAAATAGTTTGAGTCTTGGTATTGCTTTTCAGATTTATTCCCTACTTTTGCAGCCACGAAAGGGGGTGTATACTATGATCATTGTTAACGTAAAAGAGAACGAATCAATCGAGAAAGCGCTAAAGCGTTTCAAGAAAAAGTTTGACAAGACCGGTGCGGTCAGAGAACTTAGAGCGAGACAAGCGTTTACCAAACCTTCCATCAAAAGAAGAGCTCAGGTCATCAAAGCTGCTTACAAGCAAAAACTTCAGGAAGAAGTAATGAAGTAATCATTTTTGATTTACAATATTAAGCGCAATTGCCACGAGCAGTTGCGCTTTTTTTTGTGCTAAATGGCACTGACCAATTCCAATTTTTTGGACTATCTTATTTGAGGATTAGTAAAACCCATGGTCGAATCTTTCATCAATTATTTGGAGTACGAGAAGAAAAGCAGCCCGCATACCGTGATTGCCTATCGCACCGATCTGGAGCAGTTTCAGGAGTTTGCAAATACCTCTTTTGAGTTGAATGACATCTCGGAAGCCAGTCACCCCGAAATCCGAGCATGGGTGATTGATCTCGTTGAGCAGGAGCTGAGTACTACATCGGTGAACCGAAAAATGGCGACTTTGAGATCTTTTTACAAATTTCTTCTCCGATCCAGGATGATTTCAAACGATCCTACGTATAAACTAAGGTCTCTTAAAAATCCTAAAAAACTGCCGGAGTTTGTACAAGAACTCACCATTGAGGCCGTTTTGGAAGAGAGCGTATACGAACCCTCATTTGAAGGGCAGCGAGACCGGATGGTGATTGAGTTTTTGTACCTCACCGGAGTTCGATTGGCTGAACTGATCGGCTTGAAATGGGAGTCGATAGATCTGAATGAAGAGACAGTGAAAGTGTTGGGAAAAAGGAAAAAAGAAAGAATAATCCCACTCACAAAAGGGCTGTCGCGGAATATATTGCTGTATAAAAAAGTATTTGAAGAAAGGTTTTCAAAACTTGGTCAAAGTGACTATTTTATTGTGAGTAATCAAGGAAAGAAGAGTTACCCAATGATGATTTATCGGACCGTCAGACATTATTTGGATCTTTTTGCGCAGACATCCAAGCGCAGCCCACATGTATTGAGGCATACATTTGCCACTCACTTGCTCAACAAAGGTGCGGATCTCAACGCTGTCAAAGATTTGCTCGGTCATGCAAATCTCGCTGCCACTCAGGTTTACACTCATAATTCACTCGAAAAACTTAAAGCTGTGTTCGAACAGGCACACCCTAAAGCATAATTAATCTTTTGTTCATTCACTTAAATGCAAATTATTATGAAACTGCAAATGCACTCTATCCACTTCGATGCTGATCACAAGCTGATCGACTTCATCCAGAAAAAAGCCGATAAATTGGAAACCTATTTCGACAGGATACAGGACGGGGAAGTATTCATGAGACTCGATAAAAACGAGAAAAACGCCAATAAAATAGTTGAAATAAAACTCAATGTCCCCGGGAAGCAATTTTTTGCAAAACACCAAGCCGACTCTTTTGAAGCTGCAGCTGATGAAGCGATTGAAGGATTGAGAAGACAACTTAAAAAGCACAAAGAAAAAGTAGTACTGGTTAAACAGTAACCCAATTCAGTTTTTACGTATAAACCCTCAGACCTCTGGGGGTTTTTCTTTTTTAAATCATTTTTTAAAATGAAAACACAGACTAATTATCTGGGACTATTTGGCTTGGTCAATCTAGTGATAGCTGGGAGTAAAATATTATTTACCCTCCGTCCCGAATTCAATCTCTTCACCGAAGAAGCCCAGTATTGGCTTTGGTCACAGAATCTTGCCTGGCATTATTATTCCAAGCCGCCCCTGATTGCGGTATTCAACCTGATCAGTACCTCCATCTTTGGAATAAATGAGTTTGGGGTCCGGATCAATGCAATTCTCCTTGGAATGGGGACTTCCTGGGTTGTTTATTGCTTTGCGGAGTATCTGTATAAATCTCCCAAAATTGCTTTTTGGTCAGGGATATTAGTGATGGCAATGCCCTTTTGGATGCTTTTTTCCACTTTTCATGTGACAGACTCCGAGTTAACTTTCTTTTGGGTTTTGAGTATTTATTGGGTTTATAGAGGGGTCAGAGAAAACAAGACTCGCTGGTGGGTTTTGGGAGGTGTTGCAACAGGAATCGGCTTACTTGCAAAAAGCAACATGATCCTGATCATTCCTTTCCTACTTTTTTATTTGATAATTACCATTCAATGGAAAAAGCATTGGCAAAACTTCCTGATTCTGACTGGAGTCAGTTCTATAGGAATTTTGCCCGGATATATCTGGAACTTGCAGAATGGGTTCAGTACCTATAAGCATTTGGCTTTCCTGAGCGGAGTGGCCGGTGAGAGCTCCGGATTTGATTTTGGTGCCTGGATTTGGAGGTTTTTGGAATATTCAGGCGGGCAATTTGGGATGGTTTCCCTTTTTCTTTTGCCTATCTTTTTCTACTCAATTCGAAGTTTGAAAATTGAAAGGGATAAAGTTTCTCTTTTCCTCGTACTGCCGGGGCTGTTATCCTGGTTTGGATTTGCAGGTCTTACGCTATTCACTGAAGTAGAGGCAAACTGGCCCGTTTTTGCCTATGTGACTTTGCCGATTTTCTTAAGCCATTGGCTTTCTAATCAATCTCCAAAATGGGAAAAAGTCCGAAACTGGAGCGTGACTTTTAGCCTGGGATTACCTCTGTTATTTATTTTCCCGGATTTTAATCCTGCTCTAAGTTCTGAGACAATCAGGGAAATTGAGAAAAAGTCCTTTCGTAGGCTGGTAGGCTACAGGCCTCTTGCCGAGAGGGTGAATTTTCTTCAGGATAGTCTTGAGGTCAAGAATGCGGTCGTTTTCTCCGAAAGCTATCATATGTCCTCTGAATTGGCATTTTACCTTCCCGGAAACCCTAAAACGTACACGATAAATCTGGGAGCCAGAAAAAATCAATTTGACCTTTGGGAAGGTCTTGAGAAGCAAATCGGGATTGGCAAAGAAGGAGTTTTTGTTAGTTGGAATGAGGAATCACCTGGAGTCGCGGCGACTTTTGAACGATTGATTTATGAGGAGAAATTCCCGGTAGCTTTCAAAGGAGATTCATTACGCTGCGCAAAAATACAGATTTGGGAAAATCTGATAGACTACAAGTCCTCGAATCCGGATACTTATTGAGTAAACTTTCTCCTAAGCCAATAATACTTTTTGCCATTTTGCATAAGCAAAGAATCAAACTCAGTTGTTCCGGCCGTCATCAGTAAATCAGGAATTCCTTTTGAATCCCAGTTAATTGAAGCCATTAAGATTTCGTACTTGGCCGAGTCTATCTGAGTCAAGAGCTTATCCTCCAGGATCAGATATGGGTATTTATTTACATACTCAGACCAATCCTGTCGAGGCAGATCCACCATATTGAAATCCGGTCCCAAACCGATCCTGATTTTGCTGCTGACGTGAAGATTGCCTGCAAAGCCGATTTCTTCATTAGGGTCAATTCCATGTTCCAAAG
>JBILPR010000411.1:0-3645 GCA_044373795.1 Algoriphagus sp.
ATGGGTTCAGATGGCTTTCTATGGAGGATATTTCACGATGGCTTTGCCGGCAGCTTTCTTCATTAAAAAGTATTCTTACAAAACCGGAATTCTACTAGGCTTAGGCCTTTATGGATTTGGGGCTTTGCTTTTTTATCCGGCTGCAGCCTGGGAGAGTTATGGTTTTTTCCTGGCTTCGCTTTACATCCTGACTTTCGGTTTGGCGTTTTTGGAGACAACTGCGAATCCTTACATATTGTCGATGGGTCCGGAAGCTACCGCAACTCAGCGGTTAAATCTGGCTCAGGCTTTCAATCCAATGGGAGCTTTGGCAGGACTTTTCGTCGCGAAGCAATTCATTCTTAATTCTCTTTTATCGAATAATACCGATGATTCGGGAAATATAATTTTCGACACCCTTGATGAATCTGCAAAAGCCGTCATCCGGACAAATGATCTGATGGTCATTAGAAATCCATATGTCATTTTAGGCCTCTTTGTATTAGTGATTTTGGCTGTGATCGGAATGGCAAAAATGCCGGAAAGCAAAGACAGTTCCGGTATAATAGACTTCCGAGCTACCATGAAGCGCCTAGTCAAAAACCGGAATTTTGTAGAAGGCACACTGGCACAAATGTTTTATGTGGGAGCTCAGATCATGGTTTGGACATACATCTATCAATATGCTGAGTCGATCGGGATTTCCAACTTTGATGCGGTGAACTATGGCTATGCCTCTTTGGGAGTATTCCTTGTCGGACGCTGGATTTGCACATTTTTACTCCGGTTCTTTCCGCCAACCCAATTGCTTTCACTGTTTGCCATGCTTGCAATGGGATTTACGGTTGGAGCTATTTTCCTGGAAGGAATAACGGGGTTGTATAGTTTGGTTGGGATTTCATTTGCGATGTCGCTGATGTTTCCAACGATCTACGGAATTGCTTTGGAAGGTTTGGGAGAAGATTCCAAGTTCGCCGCGGCCTTTCTCGTGATGGCGATTGTCGGAGGTGCGATCATGCCAACTCTTCAGGGAATGATTCTGGATCTTGGAGGAGTCGGATACACGGACATGCGAATTTTGGGTGTTCCCGAAGTGAATTTCTCGTTTGTCCTTCCTTTGGTTTGCTTTCTGATGGTGCTGCTATTTAGTCTCCGGGTAAAAAAGTTAACTTAAATCACTTCTTTATTCATCATTCAACATTCGATGTTCGATATTAAAAATGATGAATATCGAACGCTGAATAACGAGTACTAAAGAATTTCTAATCCATGAAAACCCAAACGTTCTTACTAATCTGCGATCTCAAAGACAACGATGAAGCCATCATCGCTTACGAGGAATGTCATCAAACCATCCATCCTGAAATAATTGAAAGCATCCGCGAAGCGGGAGTTTTACAAATGAGCATCTACCGCTGGAGAAACCGACTGAGCATGATACTGGTTGGTGATGAAAATTTTACATTCGAGAAGAAGGCGGCTTTGGACAACGCAAATCCCAAAGTTCAGGAATGGGAAACATTCTTGGGACAATACCAAACCAACCTGCCCGGAACCCCGCCCAATTGGCGTTGGCAATTGATGAAGCCTGTATTTGAATTCAAAGCTTAACGATAATAAAACCTATGAAAAAAACCATTTCAACCTTAACCCTTGCCCTAATGGCATTTTTCTTACAAGCTCAGGAATTGACAATCCCGCTTTGGTTTGGCACTCCTCCTTTTCAAATCGATCAGGAGCTGAAGGAAGAAGTAGTCTCAGAAGGAATCGTCCGAATCTCAAATGTGCAGAATCCAACAATTGATATCTATCTCCCTGCAAAGCAGATTTCAACAGGAAAAGCTGTGGTGATCTTTCCGGGAGGAGGATACGGGATTCTGGCGTACGATTGGGAAGGAACTGACTTTGCAAAATGGTTGAATTCTCAGGGAATCGCCGGGATTGTGGTAAAATACCGCCTCCCGATTTCCAAATCTCTTACCGATCCCAAGGAAGTTCCACTCATAGATGCACAGCGTGCCATTCGTCTTGTAAGAAAAAATGCAGCCGCTTGGAACATCAATCCGGATAAAATCGGAGTGATGGGTTTCTCAGCAGGAGGACATTTGGCTTCTACCGTGAGTACTCAATATATGCATGAAGTTGATCGGCCAAAAGACGCCATTGATTCAATTTCTGCACGTCCGGACTTTTCTATTTTAGCTTATCCGGTGATTACTTTCCAGGATGGTGCAGTCCATGGAGGTTCGCGAAAAAACCTGATCGGTGATAATGCATCAAAAGAATTGAAAGATCGGTTTTCCGGAGAATTGAATGTAAACGCAGAGACCCCTCCCACTTTTCTGGTTCATGCACAGGATGACAAGGGTGTTCCCATCGAAAATTCCTTGCTTTATTATCAGGCACTTCATAAAAATGGAGTGAAAGCTTCCCTCCACATTTACCCAACAGGTGGTCATGGGTTTGCTTTCGGATTAGGAAAAGGTGCCGTAGAAAGCTGGAGAAGTGTACTTTTGGCGTGGATGGAGGAGATTTGATTTTAGTCAACGGTCCACGAACGACAGTCGACCGCTATACGGAAATTGAAAATCTTAACATTACCAACACCTGTCCCTTAGCAATAATTATACTTTTGTACTTCCATGGCCGTAGTCTGTGGACAGTCGACTGTTGACAAAAAAAACATGCCTATAAAAGTAATTGCCTTCGATGCGGACGACACGCTTTGGGTGAACGAACCATTCTTTCGGGAAGCAGAGGAAAGATTCGCTTCACTCCTTGAAGATTTCATGCCTCATCACAGCATCATGAAGGAGCTTTTCCGAACAGAAATCGGGAATCTGGGCCTTTACGGATATGGAATCAAGGGCTTTATGCTTTCCATGATCGAGACAGCTATGCGGATAACAGACCAAAAAATGCCTTTGGGGATGATTGATAAAATCCTCAAAATCGGAAAAGATATGCTTGCCAAACCCGTCGATTTAATTCCGGGAGTAGAAGAAGTACTGAAAGAACTGAATGGCGATTATCGCATCGTGATGGCTACCAAAGGCGATTTGGTAGATCAGGAAAGAAAGCTGAAAAAATCAGGATTGGAACCTCATTTTCACCATATCGAAATCATGAGCGATAAGCAGGTAGCAGATTATTCCAAACTAATCCGGCATCTGGATGTAGCTCCGGAAGAGTTTGTAATGCTGGGAAATAGCCTTAAATCGGATATTTTGCCTGTTCTTGAACTAGGCGGACATGGAATCCACATTCCTTTCCACATCACCTGGCTTCATGAGCAAATCGAACATGAAATAAATCATAAGCGATTTTTTCAGGCAGAGCGAATCGGGGAAGTAGCTGAATTGATCCGGAAAATCTCTTGATTACCCCTTACCCGGCTGAATATTTCTCCGATTGGCAATTCCGTGCCTGTTGGTTAGTTCATCATTTAGGAATTGCTGAACCACTTCAAACTCCTGAATTACTTTTCTACTGAGCCAGAGGATTCATTTTTTCACAAAAAAACTCTTCACGAAACAGGACTGGTTCATCTTAAAGTGAACTCAGCATACTCTTCATTCAACATCTCATCAGTAGCTTCCACTCCTGAATAAATGACAATCCGATGATTGAATGTCAAAGATTCACCTGATTCGAGTTTGTAATTCA
>JBILPR010000412.1:0-3641 GCA_044373795.1 Algoriphagus sp.
TCCGAATATTCGATAGGAAGATTAACCATTTTGGTGAAAGTTGATCCTATTAAAAATCGCCCATTTTATCATCCATTCAAACAATTATCAATATTTTTCTAAGCCTAATGCATAATCACGGTTAAACTCAGTGGTTCCCTGATAATTTATCGATCCTAAGTCAAGTACAGAGAGGCCAAATCGAAACTTATAAGGTTTTGATAAATAAAGAGAATCCTCCATATTTTCATTTTTTGGAAGCATTTCGTAAACTATTCCAAAGTCGGCTCCAAACCCTGTGGTAACGTCAGAGAAATTTATATCCTCTGTATCAAACTCAGAAGTATAGCCATAATCCAAAGTCCCTCCTGTAGTAATGGTTTCCAAACTGGAATTAAAGTTTGCACTTAACAGAGGACTGGAAGTGAAAACTCCTCCTGCACCAGCCAAATATTTTAAGGATGTTCCCAATTTGAGCCGATGAGATTCATCTTCAAATATGATTCTTCCATAAGTCAGCCCAATTTCCCCCCATGCGTGGACTGTGCCTGAAAGATTTTCCATCTCCGTCTGAAAATCACTCTGACCATCAAATCCTTCAGATATACTTTCATAAAACAATCCGCTGATATTATGGAGATTGAAGAATGTCCGGACCCTTGTATTGATCCCCAAACCAGATTTATCATTTAACCTGAACATGACGGAAGGCCCTAACAAATCAACATTTCCAAAGAAATTATTTTGTTCAGTGGGTGTTTTGGCAACATCAGACTCAAAATCAAATCCATTTCCAATATTTTTCAAATCATTAAAGTCCACACTTAAATAATCATTCCCTACAAAAGCGCTGACTGAAAATATATTGATTTCCAATTTAGTTTTGGATCCGGCTACATTTGCCGGATTCAATAACAATGAATTGACCCCTGAATAATTATCAATCGTATTCCCAATATTGGTTTGGGAATAAACAAATGAAGGACATATGATTAAAACACTTAGTAAAACAACTGTTATATAAAAATTTCTCATATTTTATTTTATTAAAATAAATTAGAAGGTATTATAAATAATTATAAATATTACACTTAATTCCAATGCCCATTTATCATCAAGACCTGACTTTTCATTATAAGACCATATACTTATTATTACATTTGATCTATCGTTTGCCGGGAAATCAGAATCCAACCTCTACAGGCACCGAGTCCACTCCATCGGCAGGAACTTACAGGTCAATTACCTGAAAGTGCTCTACTCAAGAAAATCCAGAATTTGATCGTCTGTCTGTTTTTTTTACCTAATTCTATCGTCAAAATTTTAGCTCCTCATTTAGGTATTCTCTCAAATCCTGAATTTTAAATTTTGCCGAATCTTTTTTGTTGGACAATACCTAGAAATAGGTATTTTTCATCGTAATGAGTATGAAAAATCCGGTTTGGACTTACCTTTTTAATGACAAGAATCCATTTATTACGTTTTCGGCAAGGATTAATCCTGGCTATAGTGGTTCTAATTTCAGCTTGCAGCCTTCCCAAAGGGCCTTCAGCGCCACTCTATGCGGAAATGAACAAAGGGCAAACCCCTTCAGCCGCCTGGAATTCAACCGATTCACTTTTCGTCCCTGAAGGAAATTTCAATCCCGGCCCTTCCGTACATAGCTGGTGGGTAAAAACAACTATTCAAAATCCTGAGGCCGTACCAACCCGACTTCTCCTAATCCTTAACAATCCTCATATCAACAGACTTGAAGTTTTTTTGGATGGGCAGGAAAAGCCTTTTTTGAAAACAGGAGATCGACTTCCATTTTCAGAAAGACCATTTGAAGATAGGGATATGGTGGTCCCCTTAGATCTCGACGCAGGCGACAGTATAGAAGTCCTGTTATTTCTGGAAAAATCCGGTGAAACTTTCTCTATAGAAACTGAGATTTTGTCCGAGCGGCTATTATCTGATAAACGGCAGGGAGAAAATCTGATTATTGGAATTGTAGCAGGCTGGATGTTTTTGGTTGTTCTATTTGCCGGCTTCTTCTGGTTGGACCTAAAGCAATCAAGCGCCTTGTTTTACGCAGGATTTATAATTTCCAATTTACTATGGCTACTCAGCCATTGGGGATTGGGATACCAATACCTCTGGCCTGAAAGTCCGGAATGGGTCGCTAAAACAAGACCGCTTTTCAACCTTTTTGCAGTTATTTTTTTTCAATTAGTGATCTTGAAGTTCTTCCCCCCTCTTCAAAGAAATAAATGGATCACCCAAGTAATGTGGGTATTTATAATTATTCTGACAGGAACCAGCCTTGGGATCATCACTATTCCAGAAGATCAAGTCACTTCTTACACCAAGCTATTGGTACTGAACCTGACATTTGTACTCACAATTTTATCGCTTTTTTCAATTCTGATTTTCCTGATAATCCAGTGGATTTCAAAAGTCCCATTGGCAGGGTACTATCTTGCCGGTATAGCTTTCTTTATAGTATTTGGCGTTTTAATTTTATCTGACTCTCATGGCTACTTTATAACCAAAACTGATAGTTTATTGAAGTTCAGCAGTGCCTTTGGTATGATGGGGGAAACGGCTTTTATCACAGCGGCTTTTACTCGCAGGGCAGCAGCATACAAGCTGGAAAAGGAAAAGCTGGCCTATGAAATCCTGCAAAAGGAAAAAGAAGTGGCGGAGCAAATCATTGAAGTGCAGGAGGATGAACGAAACCGCCTGGGAAGAGATCTGCATGATAGCATCGGAGGTATGCTGGCAAGTATCAACATTCAAGCTGAGCAGATTTTTCACCAATACCCGGAAGCTGCAGTCGATAAGTTGAAGCAGCTGGTTTCACAAAGTATCCGCGAAGCCAGAAGTCTGAGCCATAATCTTACGCCTCCTCACCTGGACGAATTTGGACTGGAAAAAGTGCTCCAAAACCATGTAACCTTACTTTCTGAACAGTATCATTTAGACATTAATTTTTACTCTCAGTTAAAAACACCTTTGTCCAAAGCTGAGGAAATCTCTCTTTATAGAATATGTAACGAACTGCTCTATAACATTGTCAAACATGCAAACGCGACAGAAGCAATGCTTAACCTAATCGAAGAAAATGGAAATCTTGAGCTAATCGTGGAAGACAATGGAAAAGGAATAGACCCAAATAAGAAATCTGAAGGCATCGGCCTCAGAAATATTCGTGAGCGGATTAACTATCTAAAAGGAGAACTTTCCATAGATTCGAACTCCTCAGGGACAACCACCCTTATTAAAATCCCGATTCATGTCTAATTTTTCCGAAATCAAACTTTTACACATCGATGATCACCAGCTATTTGTTCAGGGGGTTTCGGCCTTGATTGAGAATGAAACTTTTTTGGATAGTTACATCAGTACCGGCACCCTTGCCGAAGGTCTTGAAGTATGCCGCACTTTTAAGCCTGATTTGGTGCTTTTGGATTATTTTCTCCCGGACGCCAATGGATCAAAGTCAATCACGAAAATCCTGAAAATCAACCCGGAAATAAAAATTCTCCTGTTGACTATGGAGGATAGCCTCAACATTATTGAAGAGTGCAAGTTTGCTGGTGCGTTTGGATTTCTTTCAAAAACATTAACCAAAAAGGATTTGGTAACTGCAATCAAAAATGCAATTGAAGGAATTCAGA
>JBILPR010000414.1:0-3635 GCA_044373795.1 Algoriphagus sp.
AATTTATTATCAGTTAAGCTTCCAACTACTTCCCCATGTTCCATCACCGGGATCTGGGAAACACTTTTACTGCTCATCATCCCAATTGCCTCACGAACTGAGTCTGTTTTTGCTGTCGCAACCAAGGTATAATCGCTGCGGTGGGAAATGATATCTCTGGCGGTGGAGAAAGTCTTGTCCTCGAGGAACCCATGATTTCTCATCCATTCGTCGTTGTACACTTTACCCAGATAACGGGTACCATGATCGGGAAGAATAATCACCATTCGATCGCCTTCTTTAAGGTTTTCTTTGGCATATTCAAGTGCTCCGTGAACGGCAGATCCGCAAGACCATCCTACAAAAAGTCCTTCTTCTTTCGCCAGTCTTCTTGTCATCACTGCGGCATCTTTATCTGTCACTTTGATGAAATGATCAATCAGGCTAAAATCCACATTTTTCGGAAGGATGTCTTCTCCGATTCCTTCGGTCAGATAAGGATAGATCTCCTTTTCGTCAAAGATCCCGGTCTCTTTGTATTTTTTAAAAACTGACCCATAAGTATCAATTCCTACCGTGATAACATTTGGGTTTTGCTCTTTCAAATACTTCGCTGTTCCGCACATCGAACCGCCAGTACCCACACCTGCTGCATAATGGGTTATTTTCCCTTCTGTATCTTTCCAAATCTCCGGTCCTGTTGTCTCGTAATGGGCAAGGGAATTGGATAAGTTGTCGTATTGATTTGGATAATAGGAATTTGGAATATCCCGGTTTAATTTCTTAGCTACAGAGTAATAAGATCTTGGATCATCCGGAGTCACGTTAGTTGGACAAACGACCACTTCAGCTCCCACAGCTCTCAGAATATCGATTTTCTCTTTCGATTGCTTATCAGCCATGGTAAAAATGCAGCGATAACCTTTGGCTACAGCAGCCAAAGCCAAACCCATTCCGGTGTTTCCACTTGTTCCTTCGATTAGCGTTCCTCCCGGCTTAAGCAAACCTGCCTTTTCGGCATCCTCCACCATTTTCACCGCCATTCGGTCTTTCATGGAGTTGCCTGGATTGAAATATTCCACCTTGACCAAAATTTCCCCTTTGATGTCTTTGGAAATTTTGTTGAGGCGGACCATCGGAGTGTTTCCGATAGTTTCGATGATGGAATTATAGATCATGCGTAGTCATATTTGGTCTTCAAAATTACAGGAATTTTTCTGCAGGTAGCGAATGTACTTCTTTTAAACAAAATAATATTTTGCGGACTTGACAACGACTCCCGACCGAATTGCTCTGAGTCTGAAACTTTTCAAGACTACTTTTACATCTCTTTAAACTCCAATCGCTTTAAAACATCCAAGGAGACGTGAAGCAAAACCGCAGCAACAAGTGTCATTCCTACTACGCAGGTTAGCAAAGTCCATACAAACTGCTCGGTGATAATAAATGCCAGCAAACTCAAAATCACAGAGGGTATAATTCCAAACAGGAAAATCCCTCCGATCATAAATGGCTTGATGAGTTTCCGATCCCATCCTTCATCCAAGGCAACCTGCGGAATCAGATTGATCGCAAATCCAATCAGGTAGAAAACTACAATCCCAACCAGAAACAAAGGGATTAATCCTATGCTGACATGTGCCAAAAAAACGGAAGGAACGATCAAAACTCCAGCGAAAATCACCGTTTGGACTATATCCAGCTTGATCATGTTCCAGAATTTTGAGGACCAACTTGCTGGAATCAGGATGAAAAATGGCTTTTTCAAATCTCCGATGTTTGCCCTTCCGATCCCCGCCAAGAAGTAAAATGCCAGCATCAAAATAAGATAGACATAAAAGACTTTGTGGGAGAACCAATCAAAATTAGAAAGTCCTGCCAATACAATCCCAATCCCGGCCATTCCCAACGAGTAAATGCCAAATAGTGGATGAAAGTCCTGTCTGCTGCTGTGTACATAATTTCTCCAGTAAAAGGCTTTTGCCCCTGTTCCAAAATCAGGAAGCGATAATTGCTTTTTGGAATTGAGACTGTATATCCCTTCATCCACTTCTTTTTTACCCCGGACTTTTTCAAGTTTTTCCTCATTCGTGTTGGTAGCTTCCAACACATCCTCGTAATAATATCCGGCAAATTGAATCACCAGTTTTACTATAATGAAATACGCCAAAGCATACAAAGCGATGAAGGACAACGAGAGAATTAGATTTTGGTGGGATAAATAGCTGGCAATTCCTCTACTCCAGCCTACCAATGGGAAGAAATCAAACCAAGGTGAAGCGATCCAGGAAAACATCCCCTGCCAAAACTTTTCGGCCATCAATCCCGGAATAAGAATCATTGCACTCAGCGCAATTCCCACAACAATCACACCTGTCCGGATGTATTCCATCACTCCGTACTTGGTGTGCAGCGTGTAAATCAGAAACCTGATCGGTGAAATCATAAAGAAGAATAATGCCATTCCTAAAATAAGGAAGGCCATATTTCCAACGTTAAGGTCAAATAATTCCGCCATCTGACTTGCGGTGTAGGCTATAAAAAGTATACTCCCTCCCAATGCCGGCAAGATTGAACGCGCCATGTAATAAATCAGAATATTCGCAGGTTTAACCGGCGCGGTGAAAAGCAAATTCACGTCTGCCATTTTGAAAAAGCTGACGTTTCTTTTGGTCGAACTGTAAAGTTGGAAAATTAGAATTCCCAGTGCTGCCAAAGTGATACCTCCAACGACATTTTGCATTCCAAAGTCCACTTGCTCTAATCCACTGGAATCCATTTCCTGCAGATCGCCGCTACCTGAGTCCCCGCCAGAACTAATCCGCTGGGAATACATGAAAAAGAAATACGCCACAAAAGCCCCGTAAGGAATTAACCTGAGGGGATTTCTAAGAATAAGTTTGATGTTGTTGAACAGGATAAATATATCCTTCCTGAACAAGAGACGGATTTCATTCATCTTTCGTCAGTTCTAAAAACAGATCTTCCAGAGTAGTTCCCTCATCCTGCACAAACTGTTGCTTCAGGTTGGAAATTGTGTCATTCCCGAGAATTCGACCATCTTTTAATATCATAATCCGGTCGGCGATAGACTCCACACTGTCAATCATGTGAGTACTTACCAAAATTGTCTTTCCAGCTTCCTTCAAATCCTTGAAAATCTTCTTGGTGTTTTTGATCGCTTTGGGATCCAAACCAATCATGGGTTCATCAAAAAACAGCAATTGAGGATCCGGCAAAAGTGCGCAGCAAATCGAAACTTTCTGTCTCATTCCTTTGGAAAGATCTCTTCCTAGCTTATCCCGCTTATCATCCAATTCAAACATCTCCAATAGTTCGTTTCCTTTGGTTTTCCATTCCTTCACACCATAGGCCTGCGCGATAAACTGCAAGTGCTCCTGAACAGAGAGCAAATCATATACATAAGGTGTCTCCGGGATATAGCTGAAAAACCGCTTCGCCTCCACGCTTAAATGGTCGAATCCGCCAATGGTAATTTCTCCGGAGGTTTTACGAAGTAATCCAACAATGCACTTGATGGTGGTACTTTTTCCAGCACCATTCGGCCCGAGAAGTCCCACTACTTCACCTCCCCGAAGCTCAAAAGAGATGTCATCGACGGCGTTTTGCTTACCGTATTGTTTGATCAAATTATT
>JBILPR010000413.1:0-3635 GCA_044373795.1 Algoriphagus sp.
TTCTAAGGTTTAAGAAAGTAAGATGATCTAGTGTGAAATGGTTGTGGATTTTTTACTTTTTGTTGAATGGCCGAAAGAATCCATTGTTTACATTCAGTGTAGAAATGAGACTGTTCAATTAAGTGTGTCTGCTAAATTCACAGAAGATGAAGAAAAAACAGACAATTGAGGATTTATTGAATGATCCCAAAATGAATGAACGACTGAAAGAGCGACTTTACAGCAAGAAAGGATTGCTGGGTAAAGAGAGCCCTTTTAGTGAGATTTTACAACAGATGGTTAACACGATGCTTGAGGGGGAGATCGAGAGTTTTCTCACCGAAGAGCGCGCTTCTGGCAATGTGAACAAACGGAATGGGAGGACCCCCAAGCGTGTGCTGAGTGATGCTGGACCACTGGATATTTCGACACCCCGTGACCGGAACGGAGACTTTGAGCCAGAGCTGATCGGGAAACGTGAACGGGAACTCAGCAGTGGCTTGGATGATCAGATTTTAGCCTTGTATGCCCAGGGGAACTCGATCGAAGATGTGAGACGCTTGCTGGAGGACATTTACGGGGTGAGCATCTCTGCAGGCCGGATTTCACAGATTACCGACAAGGTGGTGCCCGAGATCCAAGAGTGGCGTACAAGAAGCCTACAAAGCTTTTATCCCATCGTGTATCTGGATGCGATACACTTCAAAGTGCGACAGGAAGGTAAATACCTCAGTAGTGCCTTTTACACAGTGTATTCAGTGGATTGGGAAGGAAACAGGGACGTGCTAGGGCTCTACATCAACTCAGGCGGAGAAGGAGCTAAGAAATGGGGGATGGTGATGGAAGACCTGAAAGCCAGAGGAGTAGCCGATATACTAGTAATTTGTACGGATGATCTACAGGGATTTTCAGAACAGATCCAGGAAGTTTTTCCTGCTTCAGTTATCCAAAAGTGCATCGTCCATCAAATGAGAAACTCGCTAAAATATGTGGATGAAGCTGACAGGAAGGCCGTAATTAAGGACTTACGCCAAATCTATACGTCCACCACAGAGGAGAGCGCAAAAACAGCACTATCGGCTTTTGAAGTACTATGGGGAAAGAAATACAAGTATATCGTCAAACAATGGACAGAGAACTGGGCTGAACTGATGGCCTTTTTGGATTTTCCATTGCCAATGCGCAAAATGATCTATACGACCAATCCTGTGGAAGCACTTCATCGAATCATGCGCAAACTGGTAAAAAGTAAAGCTGCGTGGGTATCGGAAACGGCGCTGTTAAAACAGCTCTATTTATCGATAAACAGGAACGAGAAGTCCTGGAAAAGAAAGGCCCACGGCTGGACCTCCATCCAGCGAGCAATCATGGAACTGTACCCAGAAAGAATCCCAGCAAAAAATTAATTTAACAACCCATCATCTTAGTTGACCTAGGTCAACTAAGATGATGGGTTGCTACAAAGATTAAACCCTAGACACAGTTTAATGAACTATCCCTTTTTCCCCTCAAACTTCACCCTTAATCTTTCCACTTTCACCTTCCACCTTCAACCTTCAGCCTTCAAACTTCTCATTTTTGTATAAATGGTCCTTGAAAACCCATATACTCTTTTAGATTTGTAAAGCACATCTAATTGCCTTACAAACCCATGAGAAAATACAAAATCACGCTTTGCGCCAGCCTTCTTACATTTTTCATTTTAATGTCTTTCCATATCACAACTCACGCCCAATCGGATGGATTTATCCCGCTTTTCAACGGCAAAAATCTGGATGGATGGGTTGGAAATAAAACATCCTACAAAGCGGAAGACGGGATGATCGTCATCGATCCCGACGACGCGGGTGGAGGAAATCTGTTTACCGAAAAGGAGTACGGCGATTTTATCCTGCGTTTTGAGTTTCAATTAACTCCCGGAGGAAATAATGGGTTGGGAATTCATGCACCACTCACAGGTGATGCAGCTTATGTCGGCAAAGAAATCCAGATCCTGGATAACACTGCTGAGAAATATGCTGAACTTCAGGAATACCAGTTCCACGGATCTGTCTATGGTGTCATTGCAGCAAAGAAGGGATTTTTGAAACCGGTAGGCGAGTGGAACCAGGAAGAAGTGATTGTGCAGCATCCAAAAATCAAAGTAATCCTAAACGGGACTACCATCCTCGAGGGAGATTATTTGGAAGCCAGCAAAAACGGAACGCTTGACGGAAAAGAGCATTCGGGATTGCAGAGAAGCAGCGGCCATATTGGCTTTCTGGGACATGGTGATGTAGTCCGTTTTAGAAATATCAAAATCAAAGAATTAACCCCAACGAAATAATAACCTGACTGAAAAATGAGCAAAAGAATAGAAAATATCGAAAGAAGAGACTTTATCAAAAAGAGCGGATTTGGCTTTCTGGGCCTTGCTTTAGCCCCTTCAGTTCTTGCCAAACTAAGTGCCGAAGGTCGTTTGAGAACTGCCCATATTGGCCTTGGAGGAATGGGAATGGCTGATTTGGATGCGATTTCTTCCCATGAATTGGTGGATGTCGTTGCACTATGCGATGTGGATAGCACTGCTCTTGCCGGTGCCAAAGCCCTTCATCCCAACGCAAAAATCTATTCAGATTATCGGATTTTGCTGGAAGAAATGGGAGGTCAGATTGATGCGGTAATCGTCTCTACTCCGGATCATACACATGCCCCTGCATCTATGATGGCGATGAATATGAACAAACCTGTGTACTGCCAAAAGCCATTAACCCATCATGTGACTGAAGCCAGGGCTATGAAAAAATTGGCTGAGGAGAAGAATCTTGTCACCCAAATGGGGATTCAGGTTCACTCATTTTATGATTATAAATTGGCCACGCTTCTGATTCAATCCGGAATCATAGGAAAGGTGAATACCGTAAGAGCCTGGTCTCCAAAAAACTGGGGATACAACGGGCCAAAACCAAAAGGAAGTGACCCGGTGCCGGAAAATCTGGATTGGAACCTTTGGCTTGGCACAGCAAAAAAGCGCAAATACAAAGAAGGAGTTTATCATCCGGGTAATTGGAGAAAACTGGTGGATTATGGTTGCGGGACATTAGGAGATATGGGTGTTCATATTTTTGATACGCCTTATAACGCGCTTGAATTGGACGTTCCCCGCACGATTATCAATGAATGTACTCCTCCAACTGGTTTTGGATTTCCTGAGAATAATACTGTAACCTACGAGTTTCCGGGAACAAAGCACACAGCCGAAACGCTCAAATGGGTTTGGTACGACGGACCTGGCGCTCCCGCAGATCATGAAGATTTGAAACTTCCAAACGGAGAAAAATTGCCAGATCAGGGAGCGATGTTTATGGGAGAAAAGGGTAGGTTATTGCTTCCGCATTTCCAGCAACTTCCAAGAATGATTGTCGATGGGAAATACCAGGAAATGGATATTGAATCATTCAAACTCGGAGCTCCGGTGAAAGATTATGATTCAGAAAGCAAAAAACACTACCATCAATTCGTGGATGCCTGTTTGGGCAAAGGCGAATGCAGTGCGCCTTTTTCCTATTCTGCCAGGTTAACTGAAACCATCCTTCTTGGTGTGATTGCAGGTAGATTTCCAAACGAAAAGCTCTACTGGGACAGTGAAAAGGCGCTGTTCTCGAAGAAGAAAGCCA
>JBILPR010000415.1:0-3618 GCA_044373795.1 Algoriphagus sp.
ATAATGGACATAAGGTGATACAAATAAACAGTATGCCAGACCATTTGCATGTTTTCATTGGATTTCATCCTAACCAATCTCTTTCTTCTATTGTCCAAAATGTCAAAACAGAAAGCAGTAAATGGGTTAATTCCAATAAATTTCTCCCTGGAAAGTTTCATTGGCAAGAAGGATTTGGGGCATTTACTTATTCAAAAAGCCAGTTAGACAACGTAGCCAACTATATCATTAACCAAGAGGAACACCACCGAAAAAAGACCTTTCGGGATGAATACAGAGAATTCTTAAATTCTTTTGGAGTGGATTGGAATGAAAATTATATTTTCAAAGAACCCGAATAATTCATTCGTTCCGATGGAACGATCTGAGGTAATCGTTAATCAAATTCTACAAACGAATTGTCCCTCCGGGACATGGAAATGAAGTCTTGAAATTCAATTGATGAGGATATGGGCTATCGAGAATAGACACGAAAATTTTTAACCTATGAAATCAACCTACGTCCTCTTCTTTTTTCTCCTGCTCAAAATCTCTTCGCAATTTCTGCTGGTTCACCCGGACTTTGACCTGCAACGGGATGAGTTCCTCCATTTGGATCAGGCTGATCACCTCGCTTGGGGATATCTATCCGTTCCTCCGGTCACCTCCGGGATCTCATTGGTGATTCGATTTCTGGGAAATGGGGAATTTTGGATTCGACTTTTGCCTGCATTGATAGGAAGCCTGACTCTATTTTTCGTCTGGAAAACGGTGGAAGCGCTAGGCGGAAATCTCTTCGCACAAAGTCTGAGCGCAATTGCTTTTATATTTTCGGCCATGGCCCGGCTGAATATCTTATTTCAGCCAAATTCCATCGATGTCCTTTGCTGGACTTTAGTCCTTTACATGCTTATCCGATTTATTCAAACAGATCAACCGAAGTGGATTTACTTGCTGGCACTTTCCTTTTCTTTTGGTTTTCTCAATAAATACAACATCGCCTTTCTGGCCATGGGGCTCCTACCTGCTTTGATTTTGACTTCACAGCGTGGCATTTTTACAAATAGGCATTTGTATTTCGCTCTTCTACTGGCGTTGATGTTTATCAGCCCGAATCTGTATTGGCAATGGGAAAATGGATTTCCTGTCCTCTTCCACATGGAGCAGTTAACCAAACATCAATTGGTCAACATGGATCGAAGTGGTTTTCTGAAGGAGCAATTGCTCTTTTTCTATCCCTCCATTTTCATTTTGGTCGCCGGGCTGATAGGACTCTTTAGAGCCGAAGAATTCAAAAGCTTCCGTTTCCTCTTCTGGACAGAGGTATTCACGCTTGCTATTTTCACCTGGTTTCAGGCCAAAGGCTACTACGCCATCGGACTATACCCTATTTTATTGGCTTTCGGTTCGGTCTGGATAGAGCGATTGATCCACAAGGAACCATCTTCTGATTCCGTCATTTCGAACGAAGTGCGCAATCTGTCAACATGGAAACAAATCCTCAAACCTGTTCTCCTCTCAGTTCCTCCCCTCCTGTTCCTTCCCGCATTTACCCTGATCCATCCGGTTTATTCCCCGGATCGACTGATGAAAAATCCTCCTGACTATGCCAAACTGGGCCTGAATCGCTGGGAAGACGGAAAGGTTCATACAATCCCTCAGGACTTTGCGGATATGCTGGGCTGGAGCGAACTAGCGACAAAGGTCGATTCCGCATATTCCCTGATGCCAAAAGATGGACGAACGATGATTCTCTGCGGCAATTACGGGGAGGCGGGTGCGATCAACTATTACTCCAATATCCCTGAACTCGAAGCCCTTACCATGAATGCAGATTACCTGTATTGGTTTGACCTTCGGGAACCGATACGAAACCTGATTCTCGTACGTACAGATGACGAACCGATTACCCAACGGGAACTTGATTTGTTTGAGGAATACCGGGAAATTGGCAGAATCACCCATCCCCTAGCCTTGGAAAAAGGTACCACTGTCCACTTCCTCCGGGGTACCAAAACAGATATCAATTCGATTCTAAAAGATGAGATTGCTGCGGAAAAAGCTAAAATATCGGGAGATCGGAACTAAGTCTCGGGAGATTCTCAAAAATATTAAGATTGATGTAGCATAGACACCATTTATTCCTTAAGTCCCTTAAAACAACAAGCAGATGGATCCAATGAGGCTTTGTATCAATCCTCCTTCGAAATAATTTGAATCAAACCTTAAGAATAATTGAAGTTTTCAAAATCGATGACCTTTATCATAGCAAGATTAAAGCAGGAAGCTTACTTTTCATTCCGAAAGAATTTGATGTACAACGATTTAAATTTTTAACGCTATGAAACCCGAAACTCAAAACTTGCCCCCTGCAGCATCCCAATATATTCAGGATCAATTCAGGGAAGACTTTCTGTTTGAAGTGACTGAAGTGAGGAAAATAAACGGGGAACTCCATTACTTCGTGGAAGTAGCCAAGGATGATATGATTCATATTCTTCATTTCAATGAGCAAGGAAAAGTGGTGATTGACAGGATTGAAAACCCATTCAGACCTGATCTTCTTGAGGAACCACCTTTCGACGAAATCCCGGAATAAGCTGATTCAATTTTAGGATTAACCCCCACCTTGGGCAGAAAAGAAAAGATTCTTTCACTTGATTGAGCGCCTCACTCAGGTTCTTTGATAATGCCGGAGTGGAGACACTTCCGGCTGCATTAGATTTAGAAGAATGCCCGCCTCATTCTATTTTCTTGATTTTTTGTAATCCTTCAGGTTAGTCACGATGCTCATGACAAGAGCTGCGAAAAAAAGTGAGCCCGTGAGAATATCGACCAATCGCTCCGAAACGGTAATGGAGAATACCGTCGTGATCAGGAAATGGATGTAGGAATTGAAGGGATTCGGATAACCCAACTCATCCCTGATTTGCCAGTGCAAATCAGTCAAAAAGCAATATCCGAACCCGTAAAATGCTCCCAATGCAAACCAGGAAAATGCAGTCAGACCGAGGGTGATCAGATTCCATTTCCGCGAGGATTTAAACAACCATCCAAACAGATTGAAGAGGATCAGGCAGACGTGAAAGACAAAGAAAAAAATGTCGGCTATTTTATAGAGGATTTCCACTTACCTAATCTAAGTGATGGGTGTCATTTTACAGAGCATGCGACTCGAATTCTTATTAGATTCCTGGCTATTTTCAGGAAGGAAATCCTCCTTCCAAATATCACTCATGAGAAATCTCCTTCCGGCCTTCCTTTTCAGCATTTGTATTCTGCCCAACCTGCTCTTTGCGCAGCAAACTATTTCTAGCATCACTCAAAATCCTGAAAAAGGAATCACCCAAATTCAAATCGGAAACGAGGAATTTTCTTTTTCCAAACAAACACCGCTGATCAGTTTCCAGATTAAAGAAGGCTATTTTTCAACGGTAAATCCCTCTCCTGCTCTCAGCCTTTCTTTCAAAAAACTCACCCGAAAGGACGGGGAACTTGAGTGGATTATCACCTTTACCAATACTTCCTCAGACACCGTCCTGCTTCATAATGTGCATCCCTTTTCCTCGGAAGGCACCGATGCTCTGATCACCGGAAAGGGAGACCATGGCCTTTCGAGGGCACATCTTTTCCTGCCTG
>JBILPR010000416.1:0-3607 GCA_044373795.1 Algoriphagus sp.
TTGAGGAGCTTTTGGCTTTTGATGAGCGAGTGGCCAAAGGTCTTGGACATACCAATTACGAATATTTTTGTGAACTGAAATTCGACGGAGTTGCGATCAGTTTGGTTTATGAAAACGGGCGATTGATCCGGGCGGTAACTCGTGGCGATGGCACTCGGGGTGATGTAGTCACCGAAAATGTGCGGACGATTCGGAATATTCCTTTGGTCATTACAGGCAATAATGTCCCTGAAAAATTCGAAGTGCGCGGAGAGATTTTCCTTCCTCTCATAGAGTTTGCAAAAATTAATGCAGAGCGGGAGGCGAATGGTGAAGCATTGCTAGCCAATCCACGAAATGCAGCTTCGGGCACGGTGAAAATGCAGGACAGCAGTGTGGTCGCCAAACGCCGACTGAATTGCTATTTCTACCAACTCCTCGGAGACAATATAGGAGTTGAAAACCACGACGAAGCTATCGCTTTGATCGAAAGTTGGGGATTCAACGTCTCTCCTACCCACCGAAAAACCAATTCCATCCAGGATGTGATTCAATTCATTTCCGACTGGAAAGACAAACGATTTACACTTCCGGTCGATACGGACGGAGTGGTAATCAAAGTTAATAACTATAACCAGCGTGAGGAATTAGGTTTTACCGCCAAAAACCCGCGTTGGGCGATTGCCTTCAAATATCAAGCAGAAAGCGCAGAAACTGAACTTCTCTCGATTACGTATCAGGTTGGCCGAACCGGCGCGATCACTCCGGTGGCAAATCTTTCTCCGGTAAGTCTTGCGGGCACGACTGTGAAGCGAGCTTCCCTGCATAATGCCAATGAAATCGAGCGACTTGGTCTTCATGAAGGTGATTTTGTCTTTGTGGAAAAGGGCGGAGAAATCATCCCAAAAATCACCGCTGCAAATCCGGAAAGGAGAAAACCTGAAGCAAAACCAGTTTCCTACATCACGCATTGTCCGGAATGCGGAACCGAACTCGAACGGAAAGAAACTGAAGCCAAGCATTTTTGCCCGAATGCAAAGTATTGCCCGCCACAGGTTTTGGGAAGGATCGAGCATTTTGTGCACAAGCGGGCGATGGATATCGATACACTCGGCACGGAGCGAATTCGGGCTTTGATCGACCGGGGATTTATCACCAGTTACGCCGATATCTACGAACTCGAAGGCAAGGAAGTAGAATTGCTCGGACTGGAGATGAATCAGGATCAATACGAAAAAGAAGCCAGCGGCTTACTTTATATCTCGCTGGAAAAAGCCCTTTTTGCATTAACAGAGCAGATTCCTTTCAAGCAGATTCAGGATTTCCTCACTGAAAACACCGCACTTCCACTCTTCGAAAAGCTTCGGGAGTTTCAGAATTACATCCGAATTTCGAAGAAAAAAGTCCCTTCCAACACCGGGATGGTCGAGTACCTGATTTCTCATTTGAAGGATCATTCAGATTTGCCCAAACTGGAGGATTATGTGCCGGTTGCGGTAGTTTTGGAGATCTTCCTCGGTCGCCGAGTTGAGTTTGAAACACTTTTGAAAGCCAGCAGAACGCAGGGAACTGTTCACGGGATTTTGCTGGAACTTGGCCTCGATCTTCCTCACGAACTCGCAGAGCGAATAAAAAAACTAAAGGCAAATACCTTTCAGGAAGGTGTGATTTCGAATATGATGGAAGGAATCAAAGCCTCCAAAAATCAGTCTTTCGAGAAAGTTCTTTTTGCACTCGGCATTCGGAACATTGGAGAAAACACAGCCCAGTTGCTTGCGAAGCACTTTGGCACCATCGATAAACTACAGGAAGCCAGCAACGAACAATTGCTCGACATCAATGGTGTAGGCGAAACGCTCGTCCACAGTCTCCGGGAATTCTTCTCTCAACCTGAAAACCTTCAAATCATTGAACGACTGAAATCCCACGGATTGAAGTTTGAAATCGAAAACCGGGAATCAAACCAGTTGGGAACCTCCCTCGCTGGAAAAAGAATCCTCGCTTCAGGTCGATTGAATCGATTTAAGCGGGACGAAATCGTGGATTTTGTGCAAGCGCATGGCGGACAATACATTCAGACAGTTTCCAAAAACCTGGACTTCATCATCGAAGGTGAAGAAATGGGGCCAAGCAAAAAGGAGAAAGCGCTTAAACTTGGGGTGCCGTTGATTTCGGAGGAAGAGTTTTTGAGGATGGTGGGAGTTTAGAGGCAAGATGCTAGAGACAAGAAGCAAGAAAGTGAAAAGGATGAAGTTTGAAGGCTGAAAGGTGAAGGGTGAAGGGTGAAGGGTGAAATAAGAATTTTATGATGTCAGATTTAAGACATAAGATTAAAGACGTGACAAAGAATTTGGAACTTCCGGCATTTTGGTGAGAGACGAAAACAATTTATTGAAAAATGGCATTTACAAAAGAAGAACTAAGAAACATAGAATCTACCCTTTTGCTTTGGCTGGCGACAAATCGGCCTGAGGAGGAAATCAGAGATAAAGTAGATTTTGGTTACACGATCAAAGGCCGGGAGATTTTTCTGGAAGAGATTCAGCCGATTTGGAACCATCCATCGGAAAAAATGAGAAATGCATTTACCAAAGTCAAATTCGAAAAGACAAATCAAGCCTGGAAAATATACTGGATGCGGGGCAATCTTAAATGGAATCTTTATGATCCCAAGCCAAGTGTTGAAAGTCTGGATTTTGCCCTGGATGAGATTATGAGGGATCCACACCATTGCTTTTTTGGGTGATTTTAAATCAGGTTGATTCCCGGAAATCCTCCACGGAAGATTTTGAGAAACCTTGGATATCGGAGGAGGTTTTTTTGAAACGGATTCAAGCTTGACTCCATGAAAATGTATCGTCTGGAACCTCTCTTTCCTGCTTTAAACCCACTAAACCCTATTTTTTCTACAAACGTCCTCTAAAAACCGGTTAAGGCCTTATCTTTGGCCCTCAAACCTACAGGATATTAAAATGAACCAGTTAAAAGGCACCGGAGTAGCACTGATCACACCGTTACATGAAGATTTCTCGATTGATTTCGATGGACTGAAACGGCTCGTCGATCATGTGATCAATGGAGGCGTAGATTATCTGGTCATATTAGGAACTACAGGAGAAGCGGCAACTTTGAGTTCTCTGGAGAAAAGAGAAGTGCTGAAAACTTGCCTTGAACACAATCAGGGACGAGTTCCGATTGTCTATGGAATCGGAGGCAACAACACTCAAGGGGTTTTGGATGATATTGCAGACGCTGAATTCTCCGGTATTTCTGCAATCCTGTCTGTAAGTCCCTATTACAATAAACCAAGTCAGGCCGGCATCATCGCTCACTACACTGCAATTGCAGACGAGTGCCCCGTACCTGTGATTTTATACAATATTCCCGGTCGCACCATGTCCAATATGACAGCTGCCACCACTCTAAAACTTGCTGAGCACCCCAACATCATCGGAATGAAAGAAGCAAGTGGAAATCTGGAACAATGCATGCAGATCGCCGCAGAAAAGCCAAAAGACTTTTTATTAATCTCCGGAGATGACCTCATGACACGGGCTTTGAGTAGCGTGGGGGGATCAGGGATTATTTCAGTTTTGGCGAATGCACTGCCGGAAACTTTCAAGAAAAT
>JBILPR010000105.1:0-12283 GCA_044373795.1 Algoriphagus sp.
TTTTAAAAACTGCCATCACTTCTTTATTAGCGACGAATGCACCTATTGGCATTCCTCCGCCCATTCCTTTGGCACAAACAATCATATCCGGAACTATATCAAAATGCTCAAATGCCCAGAATTTTCCGGTTCGGCCAAATCCGCACTGGATTTCATCCAGAATCAGGAGCGTCCCGGTTTCATCGCATCGTTTTCGCAAGGCCTTAAAATACTCCTTACACGCAACCCTGATTCCAGCTTCACCCTGAATAGTTTCAATAATCACAGCTGCCGTATCCGAATCAATTTTCGCCAGATCTGAAAAACTCCCATAATGGATATGGCTGATTCCCGGCAGGAGTGGGCGATAAGCACGCTTGAAAACTTCATTTCCTCCCACGCTTAAAGAACCGTGCGAACTTCCGTGATAGGCATCCACGCAGGAAATGAAATTTGGCTTTCCAGTATATCGCTTGGCAAGTTTCATGGCTCCTTCTATAGCCTCCGAACCGCTATTGACCAGATAGACATTGTCCAAATGATCCGGCAGCGTATCGCAGAGTGCTTTTGCGAGTAAAGTCTGAGGACTTTGAACGTATTCTCCATACACCATCAGGTGCAGATATTTGTCCAATTGATGGTGGATTGCTTTCAGGACTTTTGGATGTCGGTGACCGACATTACTCACGCCGATTCCGGAAATCATATCTAGGTAGGTTTCACCATTTGGGCCAAAAAGGTAAACACCTTCAGCTTTTTCCACCTCAATCATCAGGGGAAAATCCGTAGTTTGCGCTAAATGCTGCAAAAAAAGCTGTCGATTATTCATTTTAACTCCGGGTCAAAAACTTGAAAAACGAAAGAAGACTCCAAGTGGAAGTTTCTTTTCATATCTGTCTTCCAGGTACAACTCTCCATGCTCGGCATTCTCTACCTTCCTGAAATTTGTCCGGATCAGATTGGCCGCAATCAGGGATGAGAAGCTCAAAGAGTACATGTTCAAAAGCAGGAAATGGTCTTTCGGATCTAAGATTTCGGCGCAAACTTTCAGCATTTCGTTGATTTGCTCTTCCAAAATCCACTTTTCGCCTTCGGGTCCACGACCGTAGGCCGGAGGATCCAGGATGATTCCCTGGTATTTATTTCCACGACGGGATTCACGTTTGATGAATTTCATCGCATCATCTACCATCCATCGGATCCCATCCAATCCGGAGGCTTCCATATTGTGTTTGGACCAAGTGACGACCTGTTTCACAGAATCGAGGTGGGTGACATCAGCTCCTGCAGCTTTGGCAGCAACACTCGCTGCTCCTGTGTAGGCAAAAAGGTTTAGCACTTTGGGATTTTTTACCGGACTGCGTTTGACAGTTTGGTAGATATAATCCCAATTTACTGCCTGCTCTGGGAAAAGCCCGATATGTTTGAAAGAAGTCTGAGCCAGGTTGAGGCTCATTTTCAATCCTTCGGGGTTGGAGTATCCAATCTGCCAGTTGTGCGGCATCGGCTGAATCTGCTCCCATTGGCCTTTCTCGGGATTGCTTTTTTCTTTTGCAAAATGTGCATGAGCCAGCTTTCGCCACTCGGTTTCAGGGAGACTTTTGTCCCAGATTGCCTGAGGCTCAGGTCGGCTGAGGATAAACTTCCCGAATCTTTCCAGTTTTTCGAATCCACCCGTATCAATGAGTTCGTAATCTTCCCAAATACCGGGGCTGAGTGACTGAATGGATTCTTTCATCTGTTTATAATTTGTTTTTTTATGGTCATCCCGATAGCTATCGGGAGGAATCTCGCATGGTTGATAATCATTCCAGTGTGTGACGGAACTGTATTGCTCGATTTCTTGCGTGTTTGTCTGAATAGAGAATGCAAAAATAGGGAAATAATCAGGAAAGGATTTTAATGAGTATTTCTTCGCTGAAGTTCCAGAGACTTTTCCCCAATTCTGTGTCCATGGCAATTGAGGAAGGCGACTTGGCTTTTTTTCTGACGTAATATGCTCCGTTGATCAGCTTCTCGAATGGTTCTGTGGCCAGAAAAATACTGGTTTCGGCTCCCTTTTTTGGGGAAATAAAGAAAAGTTGAGTTGCCCGAATGAGTGCTTTTGTAATTGTACCGGAGTCGGAACCGAAGGCAGTTCTGACCGCGCCCGGATGAAGAGAATAAGAGGTCAGGCCCTGATTTTTATAATTATTCACCAGATATCTGCTCATCAAAATATTGTAAAGCTTGACGTTGGAATAGGCGCTGATGGTATTTGGAGACCGGAGAAGGCCCAAATCTGCCTTGTTCACTTTCGCAATGCGATGGGCCTCTGAACTTACATAAATGACTTTTCCTTTTGCTGCCAAAAGATTTGGAAGCAGGATCTTGGTCAGGATGAAAGGCCCGAGATGATTGACAGCAAAGGATTGATCCAATCCATCTTTGGTCCGAGAACCTGCAGGAAACATTCCACCTGCATTATTGATCAACACATCTATTTTGGAAAATTCGGATGCTATTTGTTTTGCAGCTTTCTCAACGCTTTTCATGTCAGCGAGATCCATTTCGATTAGATGGATTTTCTGCTGATCGGGAAATTTGGAGAGCAGGCTTTTCGCCTTTTCAAGATTTCTTACAGGAAGGATGAGTTTGGTGACGATTGGATAGAGGCTTTTGACTTTTTCCCAACCAATTCCGGAAGTGCTTCCGGTTAAGACTAAATTCATATGAGTTATTTCTACTTAAGACAAAAAAATAAGGGTATTGGTTTTCAGGACGGTAATAATTGTTGCTATTATTTGAAGAAGGCAGGTGGCTGGTTTTTTGAAAATTTTAGCCTTATTTTCAACCGATTTTGAATCACCCAATCTATTTAACAGGCTATTTATAGCGGTAATCTAAGCCCATGTCCAAGAAGTTTATTGATGTTGAGAAAGCTATAGCAGATAAAAATCCTGCCTTACTACGCTGGATGCCTGGTTTTGTGTTGTCTTACATCAAAAGAGTGGTTCATGAAGACTGGATGAATGAAGTGGTGACAAAAACAAATCACCTTCGCGGGATAGATTTTGCCAGCGGCTTGATGAATGAATTTCAAGTTGAAGTGGAGTTGGTAGGAGGAGAGCGGGTTCCTAAGACCGGTGGAGTTATTTTGGCTGCAAACCATCCTCTAGGAGGTGTGGACGGGATAGCGATGATCCATGCGATCGGAAAAATCCGGCCGGATATCCGATTTTTGGTCAATGACATCTTGATGAATTTTGAGAATTTCCAACCGATTTTTATCCCGGTTAATAAATTTGGAAAGAACTCTCAAAAGGCAGCTGCTTTGGTAGAACAAGCTTACTCTGAAGGCTATGCGGTTCTGATTTTTCCTGCTGGTTTGGTTTCAAGAAAGTTTGAAGATGGCATCCGGGATTTAGAATGGAAAAAGAGCTTTGTGGCGAAGGCGAAGAAATACAAAAAAGATATCCTACCTTGTTTTATCTCGGGTAACAATTCCAAGTTTTTCTACAATTTGGCTCACTGGAGAAAGAAATTGGGAATAAAGGCTAACGTGGAAATGTTTTATTTGGCTGACGAAATGTATAAGCAACGTGGGCAAAAAGTCATAATCCGGGTTGGAGAAACAATTCCTTATCAAAGCCTTGATTCAAGTAAATCAGAATCTCAATGGGCAGAACACATCAAAAAATTAGTGTACGACTTAGGATCATCCAATGAATAGGGAAGAGGAAATTATACCGGCAGTTGATAAAGAATTGCTCAAAGCGGAGCTCAGTCCGGAGCGATTTCTTAGATATTCCAATAATGGAGACAACCTTGTCTATTTGGTTGATTTTCATAATTCGCCCAATGTCGTAAAAGAGATCGGACGGCTGCGTGAACTCACTTTCCGGACAGCCGGAGGAGGTACCGGAATGGCCCTTGATCTGGATGATAATGATACCTGCGAAAAATGCTATCAGCAGTTGGTCACCTGGAATCCTGAAGATGAAGAAATAGTTGCCGGATACAGGTTGATGAAATGTAAAGAAGCAATTCAATCCGACGGTTCGCTTAATCTCTCCACGACACATTTGTTTGAATTTTCGGAAAAGTTTGTGAAGGACTACATTCCTTTTACGATCGAATTGGGGCGCTCTTTTGTCCAGCCAAAATACCAGCCTGCCCTCGACAACAGAAAGGGGATATTCAGCCTTGACAATCTTTGGGATGGACTTGGTGCAGTTGTTTTGCTCAATCCGGATGTGAAATATCTGTTTGGAAAAGTGACCATGTACCCGCATTACAATCGCGAAGCCCGTGATTTGCTCTTGCTATTCATGAATCATTATTTTCCGGATAAAGAAAATCTCGTTTGGCCAAAAGAAGTGCTCAAGTTGGGATATGAAACCAATATTCCCAACGAACCGAGCCCATTTGAAGGCCTTAACTACAAAGAAGGTTACAAAGAATTAAATAGCAGAATCCGTGCGTGTGGAGAGAATATTCCACCATTGATCAATACCTATATGAATTTGTCGCCTACGATGGTGACTTTCGGAACAGCTTTGAATGATGAGTTCGGTGAGGTCGAAGAAACCGGGATTATGATTCGTTTGGCGGATGTCTATGAGTCAAAAAAGCACAGGCATATGGACACGTTTGAAAGAGACCGTGTTTTTGGAAGCAGAAATGTCTGAGAAGAAAACATTGTTAGTCGGGGCTACCGCAAATCCTTCAAGGTATGCTTACACCGCTGCGAGTATGTTTGAGGAGCGTGGTCTGGATTTCATTCCCATTGGCATCAAAACCGGAGTGATTTTTGGCAAGCAAATCCTTGACTTGAGATCAAAGCCCGCCCTTGAAGGTATCGACACCATCACGCTTTATATTGGTCCTGATAATCAATCCGAATGTATAGATTACTTATTGAGTCTCAGGCCAAGAAGAATCATTTTTAATCCTGGGACAGAGAATCCTGACTTTTATTTCAGAGCAAAAGCAGCCGGAATCCAAGTTTTGGCAGCTTGCAATCTGGTGATGTTGAGCACGGGTCAATATTGAGTCTTTTTTCTCAGGAATTGATCCATGTATAAAATATGTGGAAATGAAATCACTGAGATCATCACGAAGAAAAGCAAAATAAGCTCATCGGATTGGAGGAAATTCAGACCGAAAAATAAGATGATGGCAATTCCTGCCAAACTGATTGCTGAAAAGGGAATGAGTTGAAAGATGAACTTTTTGGGAGAGCTGTAAGGCTTGAAGTTTTTTAAATAATCGTATTCTTTCATCATACTTGGGAATGCATGCCAAAATCCAAAATAGACCACAAAGCTTACCAGAAGTGGACTGAAGAAAAGGATTGGGCCAAGAATCAGAAGTTCAAGCCAATCTGAAAATGAGAATTTCGGACCCCAAAAGAATTGAATGAGGATTGTCGATGCCAAAAAAAGGACTGGAATCCAGAACTTCATTTGATTCGGGATGTCTAATTCTATTAAAGACGAAAGGATGGATTGAGTAGCGGGTAAGTCACCCAATAAAATCGTAGCCAAGAAAAATCCGCCCCGGCTCAAAAAAACCAAACCTGATAGTCGGCCAAATGGACTTGACTGTATAAAATGAGTCTGTCCAAAATGATAGGCTGACATTAACAGAAATGCAGCAAGAGCCAAAAGTGGAAAGAAATACCAGACTGCAATGTATGATGCGATTAAGGTTATGTAAGTAATTAAGAAACGAACAAAACCTTTTTTGTCAATTATTGGATTAGAGATTAAATGATCAATTGCCCCGTGAGGTATTCCGATTGAGAACAGAATCAGCGCAAAAACTGCGTATTGCAGGACCAGAAACTCCCCTTGAAAAATAATAAAAAGCAAACAGATAATCAGTCCAGCGGATTTGAAAGAGGCTTCAATGAGATTCATATTTCAAAAGGCTTTTGATGAAAATCCTGAATCTGAGCTTACTCAGCATTTTCAATTCCTCTCCAAATCCTGTGTCCTCATTCAAAAAACGTAGAACGGTTTCGGCTTTGGAAGTTTCAAAAAGGTTGAAGAATAGGTTTTGAAGCTTTTCCGGCCATTTATGAACGATGTTCAACAAGATGTTGTCATAAAATTTAAACCTGGTAGGTTTGAGTATTTTCAGACCCTTCAAATTTCCCGACTCCATTTTTTCTACCAGATGAATGCAATTTTTTTGAATTGTATGAAAAGTATAACCTGTCGAGGCTTTGGTCCAACCTCCATTTGTACCGATTGGAATTATTCGGTTAGAATGGAGTTTTGGGTTGACTTGAGTACTCATCGGGATTATTCCAGTTTCCCGAAAAACAATTTTATAATCCTGATTTTCTGTGAGTTTGGAGAGATATTTTCTGAGTTCTATCTCAAGGCTTTCTTCAGATATAGAATCCACAGAATAAACTGTAAATTCCACCAAAGCCTTGTTTTTTGAAAAGGGGAGAAGATAAAAAAAGGTGAAATTGTTTTTTTTGTTTTCTGAAAAATCCATCATAGTGAAGGTTTCAGAGTCAAATAATTCAGTTTCAGATTCAATGGTCCAACCTGAAAATAGTTGTTTAATCTGTTTGTTGTGAAAATTTCCGGTCGAATTTAACCTGGAGTCGAACACAAAATCACCAACAAATTTGCCATATTCGGAGGTACCCAATATTACTTTGTCTTCGAAGGATTTTATCTCAGTAACTGAATCTTTGATAATCGTTACATTGGGATATTTTCGAATTTTAGTCAGAACTGAGTTGAAAAAATCAAGAGAATTTAGGTGGAAATAGTGGAGATTTCCAAGATGTTTTTTTAGTGTTTTTTCACCTGATTTAAACTCCAAGTGGTCCCATTTATAGATCTTCGATGCCAGAGGGTGAATCGACAATGGATTTTCAGACCAATAGCACCAGGTTTTGTTTGGGATATTTCCGCTCATTGGATCAATCAAAAGGATTTTTGAATCCTTAAGTTGCTTGCTTTCGAGCATGTAGTAAACTAAACTTAAACCAGCACATCCTGCACCGGCAAATATGTAATCATAGCTATCCATGAATTGCGAAAAAAAATTAGGCTGCCTCTCATTTTTATGAAAGACAGCCCAATTTTAATTATGCTGCTACTTTTCTTGCTTTTGCAGTCTCTGCAATTGCCACTGAATAGATTACCAATCCAAATCCTATTTTGTTGATAGCATCGGCCAAGTTGTAGAACAAGTCAATTGAACTTACTTCAAATGCACCTGACAACAAGTTTCCTGGCAATACCATGTATCCAAGTGGATAGATTGACCATCCTAGTGTGATGAAGATTTTCAACAAGAACATTGCACTTCCCAAGGCAGGACTGTTTGAACCTTTAGCCAATTTTGCAACGTCACCTGCAAACACCTCATATACAATGTACAGATAGCCTAATGTTGAGAAGATTCCCCACATCACGTTGCTTTCAATACCTGAAGTCTCACCGATGTAACCAGTAATTAACATTACTAATGAAGCAACAATTAGCTTAAGTAGAGTTCCACCTTTTGCACCAAAAGGTTTTGTCAATAAATAGAATTCCACACACATTAATGGAACTGTAAGTGTCCAATCGACATACCTGAAAGCCGTGGGACTAGTACCAGTTTGCATGTAAAAATCTCTCATGTAATAATAATGTACCGCTGCAATTCCCGTGATTAATCCGGATACTAACAGAGATAATTTCCATTTGCCATCTACCGATCCTCTTTCAACAAAGAAAAATACGGAAGATGCTAGCATTGCCATGTAACCAATGAAGAAGGTGATTGCTACAGGGTCACTGTTGATGATTCGATCTAGTCCTACTAGATCAGCTAATAAGGTAATGTTCATGATAAATTGTTTGGGGTTGATAAATGTTTATTGTTTGGGAAATATAACTTAACGGAATAATATTTGTTAATATAAAATAAAAGAAAACTTAAAAAAGTAAAAGAACTGGTGATAATCAGGTTTGTACTGCATAAAATGAGAAATGAACAAAAATATTAAGAAATGGAAATCAAAATAATATTCCGTTTAATCGATTTGGGAAGTTTGATTGAAACAGCCTATCAGGTTAAATTATAAAAGTGCTTTTAAGTAATTTTTCCTTAACTTGCATATTGTAATCCGAACACGAAATCACCATTTGAAGCCCATTTAGAGGGTTTCATCCAAAAAATATGAGTGAAGAAAAAGCAACAAACCCTGATGATTACTCAGCAGGGAACATTCAGGTATTAGAAGGCCTGGAAGCTGTAAGAAAAAGACCAGCTATGTACATCGGTGATGTCGGAGTCAGAGGACTTCATCACCTTATCTGGGAAGTTGTCGATAACTCGATTGACGAAGCACTGGCAGGTCATTGCGATACGATCAAGGTCACTGTCCATGAAGACAATTCTGTAACTGTTGAAGATAATGGCCGGGGTATTCCAACAGGAATGCACCCAAAAGAGAAAAAGTCAGCTCTGGAAGTTGTACTGACAGTACTTCACGCCGGTGGAAAATTTGATAAGGATACCTACAAAGTTTCCGGTGGTTTGCATGGAGTAGGGGTTTCCTGCGTGAATGCGCTTTCTACTGATTTGAAAGCCACTGTTTATCGTGACGGAGTTATTTTTGAGCAGGAATTCAAAATCGGAATTCCTCAGTATCCCGCTCACCAAGTTGGGACTACAGATAAAAGAGGAACAACAATCCACTTTAAGCCGGACAATTCGATTTTCGCAATCACTGAATACAAATACGAAACGATTGCAAACCGAATGAGGGAAATGTCTTTCCTGAATGCCGGAATCAGAATCATACTTACTGATTTGAGAGAATTGGAAGATGATGGTTCTCCAAGGAAGGACGAGTTTTATTCCGAAGGTGGACTGGTGGAGTTTGTTCAATACCTTGACCAAACCCGCGAAAAAATCATTGACACCCCAATCTACATAGACACTGAGAAAAATGGAGTACCGGTGCAGGTAGCGATGAATTACAATAGTTCGTACACTGAAAATGTTGTTTCTTATGTAAACACCATCAATACGCACGAAGGTGGTTCACACGTTTCTGGTTTCAGAAGAGCATTGACCAGAACGTTGAAGTCGTATGCCGATAAATCCGGGATGCTGGATAAGTTGAAACTTGAAGTTTCAGGAGATGACTTCAGAGAGGGTTTGACAGCGGTTATTTCCGTGAAGGTTCAGGAACCTCAATTTGAAGGTCAAACGAAAAGTAAACTTGGCAACTCAGATGTAGTTGGTGCAGTAGACAGTGCAGTCTCTGAAGTACTTCAAAGCTGGCTTGAGGAGCACCCAAAAGAAGCAAGAATTATCGTTGGTAAGGTTGTTCTTGCCGCACAGGCCAGACACGCTGCGAAAAAAGCACGTGAAATGGTTCAGCGAAAGAACGTCTTGGGCGGTGGTGGTCTTCCGGGAAAACTTGCAGATTGTGCCAACAGCGATCCCACAGTATGTGAACTTTACCTTGTCGAAGGTGACTCAGCAGGTGGATCTGCCAAGCAAGGAAGAGACAGAGATTTCCAGGCTATTTTGCCTTTAAAAGGTAAAATCCTGAACGTAGAAAAAGCTCACGAGCATAAAATCTACGATAACGAAGAAATCAAAAACATTTTGACCGCCCTTGGAGTGAGGTTTGGAACGGCAAATGATGACAGGGAACTTGACATGTCAGGTCTTCGCTATCATAAGATCATCATCATGACGGATGCTGACATCGATGGATCTCACATCAGGACGTTGATCCTGACTTTGTTTTTCAGGTATATGAAAGCCCTGATCGAGAATGGGTACGTGTACATTGCTTTGCCACCTCTTTACTTATTGAAGAGAGGAAAAGACGAGCGGTACTGCTGGACTGAAGAGGAAAGAAAACGCCTGACCCTCGAAATGGCAAAAGATGGAAGAGAAGACAGTGTCGGAATCCAGAGATACAAGGGTTTGGGAGAAATGAATCCGGAGCAACTTTGGACAACAACGATGGATCCTTCTGTGCGGACAATCAAGCAAGTCAACATTGAATCGGCAATTGAGGCAGATCACCTTTTCAGTATGCTGATGGGGGATGAAGTAGCCCCAAGAAGAGATTTTATCGAGAAAAATGCCAAATACGCAAAAATCGATATTTGATAACTTTTAAAATGGGGCTTTTTAGCCCTTTTTTTTAATCTTTAACAAATTGATAAACCCAGCGTAAGCAATCAAAATCTATCTTGCTTTCAAATTAATGTAACCTGCTATGAAACTGGCAATCGGTGATAAGAACGAGTCTATCATTCAGAAAAGTGACCTGATCAGTAGAGATTTAAGTTGGTTGAAATTCAACGAACGGGTTTTGGATCAATCTAAGAAGGAGCACAGGACTATTTTAGAGAAGTTAAAGTTTCTCGCCATCACCGCTTCCAACCTCGATGAATTTTTTATGATTCGGGTTGGGTCGCTCTATAATTACCTCGATTATGAGAAAGAGCGTGTTGACTACTCCGGCTTGAGAGAAGAACCTTTCAAGGCCAGGTTGATGGGAGACTGTCAGGATTTTCATACAGATCAGCACAGCCATTTTGTTAATATACTTTTGCCAGGTCTTGAAAAGGAGGGGATTAGCCTTTGCAACATCACCAAACTAACTCAGCCTGAGCAGGAGAAAGTTCATTCCTACTTTATCAAAGCGATTTATCCCATGCTTACACCGATGGTGTACGACGGGTACAGGACTTTCCCGATTTTGATGAATAAGCTCCTTGTTTTTGGAGTGGTGACCACCAGTCCGGGTGAGCGCAAAGACATGCGAAAGCTAAGTTTTGTACAGATACCGGCTAACATCCCGAGATTTTTTGAAATCGAACGAGACAATTCTCTTTTGCTGATTCCTATTGAAGAGGTCATTCGCGAAAATATCATTTCTCTTTTCAGAAATGTTGAGATTGAAGCGATCAGTCTCTTCAGAATTACCAGAAATGGTGATTTCACGCTGGAAGAAAGTGAAGACATGGATGCCAATTTTCTGGAAGAAGTGAAGAGAAAGCTCATGGAGCGAAAGACCGGTCGGGTAGTGCGGATCGAAATTGAGGAAGGCTATAGCAAATGGATGCTCAATTCACTTTTGGAGCGTTGGAATCTGAAAATGGATTCCGTTTTCATGGTAAAAAGAGCCAGCATGCTTGATTTTACCGGACTTTGGCAAATAGTTGGAAATCGAAAATTCCGTGACAGGCTTCCGCAAATTCCTGAACCAGTGAAACCTTTGTCTTACCCAGAAGAGGGAGTTGCAGATATTTTTGAAGTATTGAAGGAAAAAGATATTCTACTTCATCATCCGTATAATAACATTGATTCCATTCTCGATCTGGTGGAGAAAGCTGCCGATGATCCGGGAGTAATGGCTATCAAAATGACCCTTTACCGGGTAGCGAAGGATAGTCAAATCACCAAGGCTTTGCTAAAAGCGGCAGAAAATGGAAAACACGTTTCTGTTCTTTTCGAAGTAAAAGCAAGGTTTGATGAAGAAAACAACATCAGGGAAGCCAAAAAACTACAAAAGGCAGGTTGCTTTGTTATTTATGGAATTTCTCATTTGAAAACCCATACCAAGCTTCTTTTAATAGTGAAAAAAGAGGATTGGGAGATCACCCGATATGTCCACCTCGGATCAGGCAACTACAATGAGGATACCGCGAGGCTTTACACGGACATCGGTTTATTGACTACCAATGAAACGTTGGCAAATGATGTTTCCGAATTCTTCAATGTAATCACGGGGCATTCCATGCCGCACCAATACAAAAACCTGATTACTGCTCCGAGAGACATGAGAAATCAGCTCATTGAGTTTATTGAGCAGGAATCAGAAAATGCACGAAACGGACTTCCGAGTGGAATTTTCATAAAGGTAAATTCACTTGAAGATTCAGAAATCATATATGCTCTATACAGGGCTTCCCAGTCTGGTGTCACTATCAAACTGATTATCCGTGGGATTTGTTGTTTGAGACCTGGAAGAGCTGGTTTGAGCGAAAGAATTGAGGTTCTTTCGATAGTCGGTGACTTTTTGGAGCATTCCAGGATTTACCATTTTCATAATAATGGATTCACAAGGACGTACGCCGGAAGTGCCGATATGATGGTTCGAAGTTTTGACAAACGACTTGAATCCCTTTTCAAAATCGAGTCGCCGTTGCTTGAAAAGCAAATGATGAACATCCTGGCCTTCAATCTCAGGGATAATGTCAATTCATATGTGATGCAGGAGGACGGTACCTACGCTATAAAAAAGCCTGCAGAAGGTGAATCTGAATTC
>JBILPR010000417.1:0-3566 GCA_044373795.1 Algoriphagus sp.
CAGATTGATTCTGGCGGCAGGTATGGTTGGACTATACTTTGGAGGTTTTGTATCCGGGACTATTGGAATTGTACTATTGGTTTTGGCAGGTGTTTTTGTGCTGACAAGCTTTGTAAGTTTTTGCCCTCTTTACACAATTTTCGGGTTGAGCACCTGTCCGGTGAAAGCAAAAGGTTAACAGCAAAAGACTTTCTATTTTCAAGAGGGATGGGGACAATCTGCATCCCTTATTTTTTTTCTCAAGCTTCTATCTTTTGTCAGCATTTTTACACTGGTATTCAACAAGGAGAAATTGAAATCTTTGGAGAATTACCTTCTAAAACTCAGTAAAATTACGAGCTTGGGTTACGAAAAAAACTTCAAAATACCAGATGAAGAGCCAAAAGAGCGTTCGATCCAATCTGCTTTTAATCCTGATCGCCTATTTGGCGTTTATCAGCCTTGGTTTACCGGATGGATTACTCGGTATTTCCTGGCCTTTTATCAGTGAGAGACATGGTGTACCGTTGGATTCTCTTGGGATACTCCTGATCAGCTTTGTTGCCGGATACCTCACGACCAGTACCACTAGTGGCAAAATCATTTCTTTGATTCCAATGGGATTGGTTTTGACAATTAGTTGTGCCGTCACGGGATTGAGTTTGCTGGGATTCGCCTTTTCCAATCATTGGTCCCTCGTTATTCTTGCGTCTTTTTTCTTGGGGTCAGGCGGAGGAGCCATCGATACCTCCATCAATATTTTTGCGGCTTCGAGATTTAGTGCCAGCGTGGTCAACTGGATGCATGCTTTCTATGGAGTTGGGGCTACTTCAGGTCCATTTATTATCACTTGGTTGCTGAGTCGCGATCAGGAATGGTCGAATGGCTATATTCTGGTTGGCGCAATTCAAATCTCGCTGGCCTTGATTTTCCTATTTACTCTTCCGTATTGGAAAGCACCCGGACATACCGAAGAACCTCAGCCTTCGGGTTCATTTCGGGAAGCATTGAGACTTCCGTTGGTCTGGATCAACCCACTGATTTTCTTCATCTACGTAGGATTGGAAGCTGGTGTAGGACAATGGATTTTCACAATTCTTACCGAATCACGGGGAATCCGAGCTGAGCAGGCGGGACTTTGGACGAGTGCATATTGGGGAAGCTTGACTGCCGGGAGGATTGTTTTTGGAATTTTACTCACTCGGCTTCCGGTTCATGGAGTACTGGTCACGGCATTTTCGGGCGTCATCATAGGATCATTTTTACTCATTTCGGATTTCAGCCCCTTCCTGAGTCTTCTGGGAATTATTTTGATAGGACTGGCCAATGCACCGATTTTCCCCTGTTTGATTTCGATCACTCCTTTGCAAGTTGGAGAGAATTACGCTGCTCATGTCATTGGTTTTCAACTCTCAGCAGCTATGGTGGGAGGAGCTTTATTGCCTGCCGCCTCAGGACTGCTGACCGACTTCTTTGGTTGGGAAATAATCCCGCTAACATTTCTGGTTGAGGGAGTGCTTCTGTTGATTCTTTATTTGATTTCCTCCGGAAAATACCGAAACCTGGAAACCAAAAGGATGATTGAAACTTGAATGCATGCTTAATGAAAACCCCGAAAAATTTCAACTCAGTCATCGTTCAACCGGAGTTTTCGACATTTCAAGACATAAAATCTTTCGGGGAAAATTGAGAAGAGTCAGAAGTTTTCACTCTTCCCGTGAAAGTATATAGCAGTATTTCTTGAACACCTCTACAGAATTTATTTCCTATGTCCAAATCTGTATCCTACCAGAAATTGATATCGATAACCCAAGGCCCAGGTATCAACCTTTCCTTTTGCATCTACTTCTTGTCCTGAGAGGACATCTTCTAATATGGGAAACTGATCAATGAGCTCAAGGAGGAATTCATTTTGAATGTCTTCCTGATCAAACGTAAAATCTCCGTCCATTTTAAACTTTGCACGGTAGTTGGAAAATGAAGGGCCAACTAAAACCAAATCTATTGTCCATCGATCGTTGAATACAAACTGATACCCCAGCTGAGCTCCAAAATTATGAACCCTCAATTGACTATTTAAGGTGCCTTGCTCGGTCCCACCATCATTGTCCACTTCGAGAAAACGCTCTGTGGAAAACCCATGAGAAGAAAAATAAGGACCGATATACACGCCACGGGGAGCAGTAAATTTATTTTCTTTGGCAAGATAAAACCTGTATTCAGCACCAAATTTATACCCGTTTCTATTCTCTTCCTTTATGAGAATCGATTGAGATATAGAAGGGAAAGTCTCGTAACCCAGAGTTATCCCAAATGATTGATGAGGCTTCACAACTCGCTCATAGGAAAATACAATTGCATCACGATACAGGAAATAAGAAGTAAGATCAATCTTAACTGTGTTTCTTCGAGACATTGTACTGTCACTTTTCTGTCCGTAAACTGAGAATGCCACCAAGAAGAGGCAGACTACAAGAAAATGTTTCATGGTATAAGTGTTAATGGTTAACCTAAAATTTTGACCTTATCAAGGCAATGAATTTTTGTTTAAAAGCTTAATTAGTACCGAAAAATTTATTACTGAAATTGATGCTTTCAGTAATAGAAAGTTATAAAAAAACCCTCTGTTTTAGCGTAAAAAGCCTAAATAATCTCTTTATTTTGATGAAATATTTAAACAAATGAATTAGATATTCATTTATAGATTCATCTTCACTTTCTTCCAAAAAATAAAATCTTTATTGAGTTTGAAGGACTGATGGATCCTTGATAAAGCAGGATGAGTGAAGAATAAAAATTCAATACAAAACAGGTTGATATTAAAAGTGGAAATTGATTTGGTATATCAAATGGATTGAAATAGAAAATACTTAAGTTCAAAATTGACCAAAAAAAACTTTACTGTAGAGATAAGAAATGAATACAGACTCTAAGAGCCCCAAAAAAAAATGGTCCGTAATAAGGATAATTCTGATTTCGATCCCGATCGTGTTAATAGGTGCCGGTTTACTTATTTATCTCAATTTCAATAAGCTGCTTTCAGTCGCTTTAGGTAAAGCATTTGAATCAACGCTGGTTTCAGAAGTGTATGAATTGAAGTTTGAAAATCTGAGAGTCAATCCCCTGGAAGGAAGTATTAAAGTGTTTGATGTAACTATCCAACCCAGATACAAGCCCCTCAATTCTTATCCTTATATCAACAGTTACCTTATTCTCAAAACGAATGGATTGATTTTGGAAGGAGTAGATATTAGGCTATTGCTGGAATCCAATAAACTAAAGCTGACAAAAATCTCCATTACCAAGCCTGATGTCTTCCTGGATATTAATAGTGATAACCCTACATTTTTCCCATTCAGAGATTCTACAGCAGTAGCCACGACAGGGGAAAAAAAATCACTTGATTCCTATTTTCTGGAAGAATTCCAATTGGTAGATGCCTCCATTAATGTGACCAATTCTTTAAAAAAGCGTGATTTCAAGGTTCAAAACTTTAATATTTCGCTTAAAGATTTACAGGTCAATCATAAATCCGGAGAGGATTTGATATTCTTAAAACACATCGATCTTTCCCTGGGGAAATTTAC
>JBILPR010000418.1:0-3563 GCA_044373795.1 Algoriphagus sp.
TCAGGAGATTGGCAAGATTGAAAATCACCCCACCCAAAAATGCTGAGCCGATGGCATCTGGTTCGGCCTGCAATAAATCGTCGACAAACGCCCTTCCCTCCGATCCGGTACTTCCCAGCGTCAACCCGAAAACAAGGGAAAGAAGAATTATCCCCAGCGAGTAATCCCAGTAGAAAAGTGGAAAAGGCCAGGTTTTGGAAGAAAGCTTTTGGGTATTGGCCCAGGAACCCCAGCAAATCATGGTGATCACGCAGAGGAAGACAGCCAGCGAATACGTTTCAGGGATAAACATGCGGAAGAAGGTTAGATGGGTTTGAGTTCAGAACGATACGGCTGAGAGCTTTGCGCTCCCATTCGGGTGACAGAGATAGCAGCAGCCTGATTTGCAAATCGGATCGCGGCTATTATTTCCATTCCTTCAGCAAGTGCAACAGTCAATGCTCCGTTGAACGTATCTCCCGCTGCGGTCGTGTCTACGGCATTCACCTTAATGGAAGGAATGAGGATTTCTACCTGATCGGAAAGCAGAAAAGCGCCTTTGGCCCCCAGGGTGATGATGGCCAGTTTTACTCCTTTTTCCCTTAGAATTTTGGCCGCTTTTGCAGCGGACACCTCGTCCGTGACTTTCACTCCTGTCAATAATTCCGCTTCGGTTTCGTTGGGAGTGATGATGAAAAGCTTGCTAATCAAATCATCAGAAAGTGGCCGGGCCGGAGCAGGATTCAGGATCACAGGCACACCATGAGCAAAAGCTTTGTCCACCAGGGCAGTCACAGCCTCAAGAGGAATTTCCAACTGAACAAGAACAAAACTTGCCTTTTCCACCAGTTCGGATGCATTCTCGATATCTAAAGGAGTAAATTTTCCATTGGCACCGGAGGCGACAGAAATGCAGTTTTCACCTGAATCCTCCACCATGATCAGCGCAACTCCGGAGTGGGAATCAGGGTCGGTGATGATGTGAGAAACGTCTATCCCCTCTTTTTTGAAACCTTCCACAGCGATTTTCCCGAGCGCATCATTTCCTACTTTCACCAGGAAACTCACATCCCCTCCAAGCTTTGCGGCGGCGACTGCCTGATTAGCTCCTTTGCCTCCGGCGAAAGTGAAAAACTGACCCCCAAGCACCGTCTCACCGGGTAAAGGAAGATGGGCAGATTTCACCACCATGTCGGTATTGCTGCTGCCGACAACAAGGATTTTAGCCATTACTCCGCTGATTTGGTGTAAGTGAAAATCTTTTGGAGATCCAGGTAAACCTTTTCATTTGGATTGTTTACTGTCAATTCCAGCGTGTGCTTACCCGGAGGCAACTCATATTGAAAGAACAGTTCATGCGCACGGGTGATAAAATTGAGCGGTAACTTCATTTGCTTTTTCAGTTCCCCGTCAATCTTGAAATCAACCAACAGCACGTAATCATCAAGCGTTTGCTCCGGAGTTTCCAGTGCATAAGCATTGTCAAAATCCATATGTCTTGCCCGGCCATTCAGTACGACACCAACTCCTTCAAATTCAAAAGTAGCGGTTTGAGCATCTTTAGAGCCTATTTTTTGATTGATGTCCTGCTCTGTATTCAGCTGATATCCCGGAAAACTTTGCTCAAGCGGAGCAGCGACAGGAGATTGCAATTTGATTTTAACCTCATTTTCGGTCACTTCTCCGCCATTCTCGGCGATGAGTTGCAGTGCATGTTTGTAGCTGATTTCGTAGGCTTCATTTAGAGAAGTGCTGGTGAATTTGAAATCCATGTTTTCGATTCCGCTCAGGCCTTGCTTCCAAAATTCCGGGATGGCATCGTAGCCATAAACAGTCCCTAAAATCGCCGCTGCAGTCGCAGGGTTGCAATCAGAATCTTGTCCGGCGCGGGTTGATATTTCAAGCGTTTTCGTAAAATCTCCTTCGCCGTACAACAGGCCCAGGACGACATAGGCAGAATTCAGCTTTGCATCAATGTTAAAATCTTCAAACGCTCCATCCGGGCAACCAATGTCCTCGCCCCACTTGGCTTCGGTGAGTTCCCAATTCTTTTTCCAATCGGTCGGATATTCTCGGTGCCACTTGATCACATCTGCGATGCACTGGTAAAAAGTACTTTCAGTTGGCACGAGGGAAAGTCCTTTGCTTACAATGGTCGGAATATCTGATTCGACAAAAGCGAACGTGTACATGCCTGCCACGAAAACCCCGCCGTAATATCCGTCGCCATAATTCATAATATGGCCGACCCGATCGCAAATCTCCAAAGCGGTGTTTGGCATCCCGGGAGACATGATTCCTGCAAAATCAGCTTCTATCTGAAAGTCAATATCGTCTGCATGTGGATTGTTCATCCAATGCCCGGATTCCGGTGGCGCCATTCCGTTCAGCACATTATAGCGTCCTTGTTGGTTGGCGTGCCAAAGCCAATACCCGGCTTCCGCATACGCTTTTGCATGGGACGCGGCCGGGGCATTGATTCCTTCCCGCTCCATGACCTCCACAAAAGTCAAATCCATGTAAACATCATCGTAAAGTCCGGGAACCCGGGTCATCCAGTGATTCAGCGTCGTATCGGTCCAGACGATCTCTACCGAGTCCGGAATCATCCGCTTCAAGAATTTAAATTCGGTCGGTCCGCCGTAAGTCACGCCAATTGTCTGGGCAGCCCATGCACCTTTGATTTTGTTTTGGAGTTCTGTTTTGGTGAGGGTGAAAAATTTGGAATCATCCTCGGATTTTTTACCGGAACATGACGCCAAAGCCATAATTCCTATTGTGAATACAATGAATAGTGAATTTTTCATCTTTGAATAATGAGATAGATAGAATTTTAATTGCTCAAACGGTTATTCTATTTAAGAAGGAATTTTAAAAATTCAATCTCTAAAATTCAAATTCACTCTGATTTGGGTAAATGTCTCTCATTTGGAATTAAAATAGCAGTGAAGCAGTTGATACTCAAACAACTGCCCGAAATCAGGTTTCGGAAATCAGATTATCGATTTTTGTTCGTAATTTTGAATAACATCGGTGATCGATTCCGTGTTTACCAATCAAAATGAGGGATTCAGTTTAATCTGTGCATTCATTTTAATTCCACATTACAAAACTCAAAATGAAAAATTCTAAACCTATAGATTACGAGCTGGAGAAGAATATGGAAGTGATTTCTCAGCTTGATGGATTTGTAGCCAATGCTGTAGATACTATATTGGTTGATCCTGATGATTGCTGGCAGCCTTCAGACTTTCTTCCTGACTTTAGTGATCCTGAAGTTTTCGAAGAAGTGAAAATGCTTCAAAAGCGTGCTGAAGGAATTCCTGATACGGTTTTGACTTCTCTGATTGGAAATATGATCACTGAAGAGGCTTTGCCTTCTTATCAGACTTACTTCAATTTGCTGGAAGGAATTAACGAGGAACGCAGCTTGCTTTCCCCTTCGGGATGGGTTCGCTGGTCCAAAGCATGGACTGCGGAAGAAAACCGACACGGAGATCTTCTGAACAAATATCTGTACATGACAGGCCGGGTGGATATGAAAGCTGTAGAGCAGACGATTCACAGATTGCTTACAAATGGTT
>JBILPR010000106.1:0-12170 GCA_044373795.1 Algoriphagus sp.
TACCAAGGCTTCCCACTCAGGAGACCACATGGTTGTACTTACGATAGTTTTGCCATTCAAAACCAAATCAAGCTTGCCATTATTTGCAATGATTTCAGCTTGATTCCACTCGCCATAAGGCTTAACTATTTCTTCGCTGCTTACAATCAGATCGTATAAATCACCTGCTCTGTGGCTGATGATTTTAGCATCAGGGTGACCCTCATTATCTAAAACCTGCATCTCAGGACCGGTATTCCATGGATATTCAAATTCTGGCGATTCATGGACATAAAACATGACACCACTGTTGCCGTTTTGAGCAATTTTCCACTCGTATTTCAAATGGAAGTTTTCAAATTCTTCATTGGTAACGATGTCGCCACCATCACCTGTTTGCCAGCCAGCTTTGTTGGTAGCGTCCAGGAAAAGCTCTCCGTTTTCTACTTTCCAGGCTTTTCCTACTTCACCGCCGCCGTACTTTGACCAGCCACTCAATGTCTGACCGTCAAAAAGGCTAATCCACTCTTCAACTGGTGCAGTTTCCACCACAACAGAATCCTGCATTTCTGCTTCTTCAGTTTTGGGAGAAGAGCAAGCAGCCATCAAACCGGCAGCTGCTAAAAGTGCTAAATAGCTTCTCTTCATTACTTATTTCTTAAGAAGTAAAACGTAGCGAACCATATCCTTTGCGTCTTCTTCGCTCAAGCCAATATGAGCAGGCATTGCGATTTCTCCCCACACGCCAACACCACCGGCGATTACTTTGGCAGCAAGCATATTCACGTTTTCTTCTGTGCTTTCATACTTAGCGGCAACTTCAGCATAAGATGGGCCTACGATTTTTCTCTCTACCATATGGCAAGAAGTACAATCAGAAGCTTTTAATTTCTCCAGGCCTTTGATGTAAACAGGATCGTTTTGGTATTTTTCTTCCAGGCTAATCTCAGCAACCGGCTCAGGTAGTGCAATAGCCACCTCCGTAGTTTCAGTAGTTTTTCCACAAGCAAAGGTCAACCCCGCAAGTGCGATCAATCCAACGTTTAATAGATTTGTAATTTTCATAATAGGTATTTGTTTTTAGTAATCAGATTCCAAGAATTTTTTTATTGAAAGCCTCATCAGCTCCCGTGCTGGCAAAGTCATCGAAGGCTTTTTCAGTCACTCTTATAATATGGCTGTCAATGAATGGAGCTCCTTCAGCCGCACCTTGCTCAGGATGCTTGATTGCACATTCCCATTCCAAAACCGCCCAACCACTGTAATCGTACTGCGAAAGTTTGCTAAATATTCCTGCAAAATCGACCTGTCCATCTCCTAATGAACGGAATCTGCCTGCACGCTCCACCCAGCCTTGGTAGCCGCCATAGACTCCTTGCTTTCCGGTAGGATTGAATTCAGCATCCTTCACATGAAACATTTTGATTCTTTCATGATAGAAATCTATGAATTGGAGATAATCTAAGCACTGAAGCACGAAATGACTTGGGTCGTACAGGATGTTAGCTCGCTTGTGTCCATTCACTTTATCCAGAAACATTTCGAAGGTAATCCCATCGTGTAAGTCTTCTCCCGGATGCAGTTCGTAGCAAAGATCTACTCCGTATTGGTCAAACTCATTCAAAATTGGCAGCCATCTTTTCGCCAGTTCGGTAAAACCTGTCTCAACCAATCCGGCTGGTCTTTGTGGCCAGGGGTAAACGGTCTGCCACATCAAAGCGCCGGAGAAAGTTGCATGAGCATTTAACCCCAAATTGCTGGACGCTTTAGCTGCGATTTTCAGTTGCTGAGTAGCCCATTCAGATTTTCCTTTTAGATCACCTTTCAGATTTGCGGGAGCAAAGCCATCAAAAAGCTCATTATATGCAGGATGTACAGCAACTAGCTGTCCCTGAAGGTGAGTAGAAAGCTCGGTAATCACCATTCCTGATTCTTCTACTATTCCTGCGATTTCGTCGGCATAGGTTTTACTTTCTGCAGCTTTTTGCAAATCAATCATTCTTGCATCCCATGAAGGAATCTGAACTCCTTTATAGCCCAGGTCAGCCATGTATGCGCATATATTTTTCAGGTTGTTGAAAGGAGCTTCATCACCCGCAAACTGCGCGAGGAAAATAGCCGGTCCCTTAATTGTTTTCATATGATTATATTTTGATTTTTTTAGGTCTTATGATATCTCGCATGGCCCAGAATTATAACTCTGTTTGTCAGATGCCTCATGCTCGATTTCATCTTGATTTTTGGGTTTGACTAAATTAGGTTTTTGAGATTATTTCTCCACTACAAAAGGCGTCCATTTAATATCGGAAGCAGTGCTTTTCAATACATGATCAATAAAAGCCATGCCACGAATACCGTCTTCAACTCCCGGATAGTCCTGCCACTCTTTTTTAGGAGTTTCTCCGGCGCGCTCCGCAAAAATACAACGGGCGAAATTTCGATACAGATTGGCGAACGCCTCGATGTATCCTTCCGGATGGCCGGCCGGGGTTCTCATATTTTCCTGAGCAAGTGAACCCAAATATCCTGTTCCTGCTCGGAAAATCTGTGCTGGTTGACCAGGAAAACGAACCGTCAGGGAATTGTTGAGTTCCTGCTCCCATTCCACTCCGCCTTTTTCTCCGTAAACACGAACTTTCAGGTTGTTTTCGCAGCCCGTATCTGTTTGCGAAGCCATCAGAACTCCGGAGGCACCGTTTTCGAAGCGAAGCAAAACGACTCCATCATCGTCGATTGGTCGGCCTTCTATTTTAATATAAAGGTCAGCACAGAGATGGGAGACCTTTTCTCCCGTGATATATTCCGCCATATGGAAAGCATGGGTACCAATGTCGCCCATACATCCTGCCAGACCATTTCTATTTGGATCAGTTCTCCATTCGGCTTGCTTGTTATTTTCGGTCTCCAGAAGTTTGTAAAGCCAGCCCTGAGGATATTCCACATAGACTTTTCTCACTTTCCCGATTTGGCCTTCAGCGATCATTTGCTTGGCTTGCTTGATCATCGGATAGCCTGAGTAGGTATGCGTCAGCAGAAATAACTTATCCGATTTTTTGACTTCGTGGTAAAGTGCTTTGGCTTCTGTATAATTCAACGTCAGCGGCTTGTCCAAAGCGACATGGAAACCATGTTTCAATGCTTTCACAGTGGGATCGAAGTGGAAATTGTTGGGAGTGACGATCACGACTACCTCGATGCGCTCGGATTCCGGAAGTTCCATCTCCTTAGTAAACATCTCATCGTAGCTGCCATAAACCCTCTTCGGGTCGAGCATGAGTTCTTCTCCGCGCTTTTTGGATTTTTCAGGATTGGAGCTGAAAGCACCGGCGACCAATTCATACATGCCGTCCATGAGCGCACCATTGAGGTGGATTGCTCCGATAAATGATCCGGGGCCTCCGCCAATCAGACCGATTTTAAGTTTTTTGGGTGTTGACATAAGTCAAATAGGCTTTTAATTCTTTTAAATACTCGTTGAAATAATTGATAATAAGTGATAATTCCTCTGTTCTTGGATTGATCAGGGAGAATAATTGATCAGCAGTTTTATCAGGTTATAAGTGGCTTTTGGAAAATAATTTTTCACCTAACTTCAGATTCTCAATTGACATGCTTAAAATACAGCAAAAAGCCCAAATTCTAAACTTTAAGCCTTAATTAGGGCTTTGAACCACCATTTAAAATTATCCTATGAAATTAAACACAAGGTTCCAGCTCTCCCTTATGATGTTTCTTGAATTTTTCGTTTGGGGATCTTGGTTTGTTACGATGGGCACTTTTCTAGGAACAAATCTTCAGGCAAATGATCAGGATATTTCACTGGCATTTGCGACTCAGTCTTTAGGGGCAATTATTGCTCCTTTTGTAGTAGGATTGATTGCGGATCGTTTTTTTCAGGCACAGAAAATCCTGGGATTTATCCATTTGGCAGGTGCAGCGTTGATGTACGGATTATTTGCGGCCACTGATTTCTCCGGTTTTTTTCCGATCCTATTGGCTTACATGATTCTTTTCATGCCCACACTCGCTTTGGTCAATTCCATTTCATTCAACCAGATGAAAGATCCTGCGAAAGAATTTTCAGTAATCCGGGTTTGGGGGACGATTGGATGGATCACAGCGGGAGTTTTGATCAGTTATCTGTCTTGGGATAGTCAGGAGGGATTGAAGGAAGGGATGCTTCGCAACACTTGGCTGATGGCAGCGATCGTTTCAGTGGTTTTGGGGTTGTTCAGTTTTACCCTTCCGGCCACACCTCCGCGAGCTAAATCATCGGATTCTTTTAAGTTTTCGGAAGTGCTTGGATTGGATGCTTTGGCACTACTGAAACATAAAAACTTTGCTATTTTCTTTGCCAGCTCGATTCTCATTTGCATTCCGCTGGCCTTCTATTATCAAAATGCAAGTCCGTTTCTGACTGAAATCGGAGTGGAAAACTCAACAGGAAAGATGGCTTTTGGGCAGATTTCCGAGGTCCTTTTCATGCTCGCCTTACCCATTTTCTTTTCCCGCTTTGGAATTAAAAAGACATTGGTCGTAGCAATGGCAGCTTGGGCTATTCGATATGTTTTCTTTGCTTTTGGAGACGCAAATGAAGGAGTTTGGATGCTTCTCGTCGGGATTGTTTTGCACGGAATCTGTTATGATTTCTTTTTTGTCAGCGGACAGATTTATACAGATTCACATGCAGGAGAGAGCTACAAATCGTCCGCCCAAGGTCTGATTACATTGGCAACATATGGAATAGGAATGCTGATTGGGTATTGGGCTGCGGGAAATATTTCCAATTTCTATATGGATGCCGCTGGTAATCACGATTGGAAATCTATTTGGATGATTCCGGCTGGGATTTCTGTGTTGGTTTTACTATTTTTCATAGCCTTTTTCAAAAAGGAAAAAATTCACTCTCAACCTTAATCCCAAACAACCATGTCATTTGATTCCGGAAGGAGATCTTCATTTAAAAAAATGATTCTTGGAGGGGCCGCTGCCGGCACTCTGACATCCCTCGATTGGAAAGAAACAAAGCCTTTAACGTTAAAAGGTAATATCAACCATGGAGTTTGCGCTTGGTCCATGCGGCCACTCACTCTGGAAGAACTCTGTGCCGGCATCAAGAAGGTCGGTGTAGGCGCAATCGATCTGATCGGTCCCAATAACTGGGAAATTCTGAAAAAATACGACATCCATTGTTCTATGTGCAATGGAGCAGAAATCGGAATATCGGATGGATTCAATGATCCCCAATTTCATGCACAGCTGGAAAAAAACTACACAGAAGTGATTCCCTTGGTAGCAAAAGCAGGGTATAAAAATATTATTGCTTTCTCAGGCAACCGACGTGGGATGGATGATGAAACAGGCATGAAAAACTGTGAGGCCGGTATCAAAAAGATTCTCAGTCTGGCGGAAAAAAACGGCGTAATCATAACCATGGAATTACTCAACAGCCGAGTAGATCATAAAGATTACATGTGTGATAAGTCGGCTTGGGGAATAGAGCTTTGCAAACGAATCTCCAGCGAAAACTTTAAGCTGCTATTTGATATTTATCACATGCAGATCGATGAAGGGGATATCATTCGTACAATCCGAAACAATCACCAATATTTCGGACACTACCATACCGCAGGAAATCCGGGCAGAAACGACTTGGATGACAAGCAGGAAATCTACTATCCTCCAATCATGCAGGCGATCGTAGATTCCGGATTCAAAGGATATGTCTCCCATGAATTTATTCCAAAAGGAGAAGATAAAATCGCAGCATTGGGTCATGCCGTGCAGGTATGTGATGTTTAAAAGTCAAAAACCAAATAACTAATAATGGCAAATCAAGCGTATGATGCAATCGTAGTTGGGTCAGGAATAAGTGGCGGTTGGGCTGCAAAAGAGCTGACAGAGAAGGGGCTGAAAGTGTTACTCCTAGAGAGAGGGCCTAACGTGGAGCATGTTAAAGATTACAAAACAGCCACGTTGCCTCCTTGGGAAGTGCCTCACAGAGGCAGAAGAACCCAAGAGATGCTGGAGAATCATCCAAGCTTAAAAAGAGATTATGTGCTCAACGAGTTGAATCTTGACTGGTGGGCACATGAATCAGAATCTCCTTATGTGGAGGAAAAGCCATTCACATGGTTTAGAGGATATCAGGTAGGTGGAAGGTCATTGCTTTGGGGAAGACAATCTTACCGCTGGGCAAATCTTGATTTCGAAGCAAATTCAAAAGACGGTATAGCTGTCGATTGGCCTATCAGATACAATGACATTGCTCCTTGGTACAGCTATGTGGAGAAATTTGCAGGTGTATCGGGATCCAAAGATGGTTTGGATATTTTGCCGGATGGCGAATTCCAGCCACCTATGCCGATGAACTGCGTGGAGAAAGATGGTGCTGCGAAAATTGCGGAACATTATAAAGGTGCCAGACATTGGACCATCGGTCGTCCGGCAAACATCACACAGCCTCTTCCTGGTCGTGTAGGTTGCCAATACAGAAACAAGTGCTCTTTGGGTTGTCCTTTTGGAGGATATTTCAGTACCCAAGCATCTACTTTGCCGGCGGCTGTAGCTACCGGAAATCTTACCTTGAGACCTTGGTCGATTGTCAGAAAGTTGATTTATGACAAAGACACGCAGAAAGCAACAGGGGTAGAAGTACTCGATGCCGAGACGAATCAGACTGTAGAGTATGATGCGAAAATCATCTTTCTCTGCGCTTCCTCTTTCAATTCAACAGCTATCCTGATGAGAACTGCTACGGACATTTGGCCGGGTGGATTAGGAAGCAGCTCCGGAGAATTGGGACATAACGTGATGGATCACCATTTCAGATTGGGTGCCAATGGAAGAATGGAAGGATACGAAGACAAGTATTATTTTGGTCGTAGACCAACTGGACTTTATATCCCAAGATTCAGAAACCTGAATGGAGAGAAAAGAGATTACATCAGAGGTTTTGGCTATCAGGGCGGAGCAAGCAGAAGCGGCTGGAGCAGAGATGTGGCTGAAATGAATTTTGGAGCACCACTTAAAGAAGCTTTGACCGAACCTGGACCATGGTCTATGGGAATTACGGCTTTCGGTGAGATTCTTCCATATCATGAGAATACCATTAAGCTGAGCGATACCGTGAAGGATAAATGGGGAATGGAAGCACTTGTCATGAATGCGGAGATCAAGCAGAATGAGCTTGACATGCGTAAAGACATGATGGCTGATGCTGCTGAAATGCTGGAAGTCGCCGGCTTCAAAGATGTAAAAACATTTGATGCAGGCTATACTTTCGGACAGGGTATCCACGAAATGGGTACAGCAAGAATGGGTCGTGATCCAAAAACTTCAGTTCTTAATGGTAACAACCAGGTTTGGGATGCGAAGAACGTCTTTGTGACAGACGGAGCCTGCATGACTTCGGCTGCGGCACAGAATCCATCGCTTACTTACATGGCGCTGACTGCCAGAGCAGCAGCTTTCGCAGTAGAAGAACTGAACAAGAGAAATCTCTAATCCAAAAAAGCAAGACTATGACTATGAATAGAAGAGACGCACTGAAAAGCGTCGTGCTAATGATGGGAGGAACGATGGTAGGAGCCACTGCAATCCTGACCGGTTGTGCTCCTGAGCATCAGATCGAAGGTCTCAATTTCACTCCGGAGGACATTGCCTTCCTGGACGAAATCGGGGAATCCATTATTCCAGCTACTGATACTCCTGGCGCAAAAGCTGCCGGAATCGGTGCATTTATGGTAATGATGGTGAAAGACACCTACGATGCTACTCAGCAAAAGGTGTTTGTGGATGGATTGAATGCCTTGAGAAAGGATTTCAAAAAAGCAACCGGAACCGAATTCATGGAAGCCACTACTGATGAGAGATCTGCGCATCTTACTGAGATGTACAAAACTCACAGAGCTAGTGAATCCAACGATCCGGCGATGATCATTATGGTGAAGGATTTGACTGTTCTGGGCTACTTTACATCAGAGATCGGAGCCACACAGGCGCTGAGATTTGTGGAAGTTCCGGGTAAGTTTGAGCCTTGCATAGATTATAAAAAAGGGGATAAGGCTTTTGCCACTTCCTGAGACTTAAACTTAAAACTTAGCCTGTCCCGATCCCGGGGCAGGCTTTTTCTATTATGAAAAATCCAAGAAGAAAATTTATCCAAATGGGGGCTTTGCTCGGAGCGGGTGCAGCCTTCATGCCGTTGCAGTTTTGCTCTCCTGCAAAAAAGGAGGAAGCAGTTCTGGTCACCGAGCCCGAAGTAGTTGTGGCTTATCTCGCAGCTTTTGGGATTCAGCTTTACTCCGTAAAGGAAGACATGGCTATCGATCCTGTCGCAACGATGGGGTCACTTGCAGGGTATGGTTACAAACAGTTTGAAGGATTTGACGGTGGAAAAGGGATCCTTTGGGGCATGAAGCCAGGCGAGTTCAAATCTTTGATGGGAGAGATCGGAGTCGATTACGTCTCCTCTCACACAGATGTCTTCAAAAATCTGGATGCACAGGCAGAGCAAGCTGCTGAAGTTGGAATGAAGTACCTGATTTGTCCATGGATCGGCCCACAAAAAACGCTGGACGATTACAAGAAAAAGGCGGCTGAGTTTAACCAGATTGGAGAAAAGCTAAAATCCCACGGGCTGAAGTTTGCCTATCACAACCACGATTACACTTTCAAAACGCAAGAGGGAGCTATTCCTCAGGATATTTTGATGGAGAATACCGATCCTGCTTTGGTTGACTTCGAAATGGATATTTACTGGGTACACGTGGCGGGGGTAAATCCAGCAGATTATCTGGCCAAGTATCCGGGAAGATTCAAATTCTGTCACCTGAAAGATGCCGAACCAGGTTCAGGTGATCCGGAACATAGAGGAGTTTTACTTGGGACAGGGGAAATACCTTATGCCGACCTGATCAAGAAATCTCAGGGTTTGGGGATGGAGTATTTCATCGTCGAGCAAGAACGATTTGTGTATGTCACGCCTCTGCAAGCTGCTGAGAAAAATGCTCAGTACCTGAAGGTTTTGGCAATCTAATTCAGGAAATCAATCCAGGGTGATCTTCTGTTTTTCTGAAAAGAAAAAGGAACAAAACGATAATTAAAACGATCAGTAAGGCTACTTCAAATTGCGCCCAAATCTGGGAACGGTTTATCTGGACTTTGGCCTTACTGATTAATTTTTCACCCTCTTCCAGTTGGATCTTGCTGAGGTTGTCAAGATCCCTTCGGGCTTGGGTTATTTTTTTATCGTAAAGCTGGACCTGCGCCTGATTGACTCCCGAAGAATCAGAATAGAGCAGATTGTAGTTTTTTATAGAAAGGTCATTTACGATGATTTTTTTGAAATCAGACAAATAACCATTCTCCTTCTCTGTCAATTTTGTAGCTTCAAAGTCCTTTACAATAGCAAGAATGTTTTGCTCATGACTGGCGATTTCCTCCACTACTTTTGAGTAGTCATATCCAATAGCGCAGTGATCTATCAGTTTTTGAATCTGAAAAAGCGTCTCAGAAATCTGAAAAATATAGCCTTCGACGACGAGCCTGTCATTGTAAACTTCCGTGAACGTATTGCTGATGTCTTTGAAAGCTTTGCGCTCTAACAGGTTTTTTCCGTAAATCAATAGAAGTAAACCGCCAATGATCAGCATGGCGCGTAATTTTTTACGTTTCAGAATTGAGGAATCCATATTGTGAGGTTTACTAACTTAGAACTTGCTCCATTATATAAAAAAAAGACAGAAACTCAGGTCTTATGATCTGAGCATTTTAGCAGCAAAGTAGTTTTCGGAGATTAATAAACAGGTTTGCGATCATAAACCCGAACATAATCAACCTCCATTTTTTGAGGCCAAATATTTTCATCGACACCTTTCTGACCTCCCCAGTTTCCACCGACAGCTATGTTCATGATCATGTGAAAAGGTTGATTGAAAGGCCATTCTTTGTGATCTCCGCCTGCATTTGCAAAAGAAAAGTACTTTTCACCATCGATGTAAAAATCGATTTTGTCCTCAGTCCAATCGATTGCATAAATATGAAATTCTGATTGAAAATTTCTGACCATGGTAAATCCTCCTTTTTGGGTGCCGATAGAGTGATTGAAAGCCTCTGTATGAACGGTGCCATGGACTTTTCCCGGGTCGTATCCGACATGTTCCACGATATCAATTTCTCCGTTTTTTGGCCAGCCGCCGTGCCGGTTTTCCTCAGCAAGCATCCAGATCGCAGGCCAGGTTCCGACGCCTTCAGGAAGTTTTGCCTTGATTTCGAAGTAGCCATATTGCCAAGAAGCTTTTCCACGTGTGACTAATCGTGCAGAAGAATATCCCTTGGGATGTGAAGGATCAGCTTTTACTTCGATAGTCAAAATTCCGTTTTCGATCCGGGTGTTGTTCAGATCAGCTTTTGAATAGTATTGAAGTTCGTTGTTGCCCCAGCCATGATCTCCCACGTCATAATCCCACTTTTTTGGATCAGGAAGCCCAGTTTCTGAGAATTCATCAGCCCAAACAAGTTTTGCAGATGCTTCGTTTTGGGCCTGGCTTCCGGCGATTATCAGGAGGGAGGAAAAAAGTAAGAGTAGATTTTTCATGGGTTTTATCATTGTTTGAAAATAATAAAACTTCGATGAACCAGCGCTGTTTGTTTATCGAAAGGAAAGAAAGCAGCAAGTTCTGCCTTTTGCCTTTGACAATATTTGTAATTTAGCTGACCATATAAACCCAAAGATAAATGGCATATTATCATCGCCTCGGAAATATTCCTCCAAAAAGACATACTCAATTCAGACAGCCTGACGGAACTCTCTACAAAGAAGAGCTGGTAAGCTCAAAAGGCTTTTCGGGGATCTATTCCAATCTCTATCATATTTACAATCCTAATGAGGTCAAGTCAATAGGCACTCCAACCCCTTTCTTCTGGGAACCGATGAACGAACATGGGCTAAATCAAACTCATCTCAAAACCGCTGGAGTGGAAACGACGGGGGAAGATTACCTCAGCGCTCGTCGTATGCTTATGATGAACAGCGACGTGATGATGGGCATTTGCTCCCCAAAACAGCGGAAGATGGATTATTACTTCAAAAATGCGGACGGAGACGAATTGATTTACATCCACGATGGAGAAGGAGTTATGTACTCCCAGTTTGGAAAACTGGAAGTCAGAAAAGGAGATTACATCATCATTCCGCGCACAACGATTTACCGGTTTGAATTCAAAGAAGAAGGCCCGTTACGACTTTTAGTGATTGAATCCCATGGTCCAATCGAGACGGTGAAAAGATATCGTAACGAGGTTGGGCAATTGCAAGAGCATTCGCCCTATTGCGAGCGTGACATTCGCCCGCCACATGAATTACGGATTGAGGAAAAAAAGGGAGATTACCTCGTTCAGATCAAAAAACAGGGAATGCTTCATCCATACACCTATCCACATAGCCCGCTGGACATCGTCGGCTGGGATGGATATTTGTATCCGTACGCACTTTCGATCTATGATTTTGAACCCATCACTGGCAGGCTGCATCAGCCTCCTCCCGTTCATCAGACTTTTCAGGCAGGTGGTTTTGTGATTTGTTCTTTCGTGCCAAGGTTATTTGATTACCATCCGCTGGCAATTCCGGCTCCCTATAATCACTCCAATATCGACTCCGATGAAGTTTTGTATTATGCCGAAGGGGAGTTTATGAGCAGAAAAGGAATAGAGCGGGGAAGTTTTACCATTCACATGGGGGGCCTTCCCCACGGGCCACATCCCGGAACTGTCGAGAAATCCATTGGTGCCAAATCTACGGATGAGTATGCCGTGATGCTGGATACATTCAAATCTCTTTACATCACAACCGATGCAATGGAGTTTGTGGACAAAGGCTATCCGATGAGCTGGACAACCTAAATTGAAAAAGGCTGGTCGTAAAACCAGCCTTTTTCAATTTCAGAAACTTAAATCAATTGCATTTTTATTAAGGATGACTATCCGCCTTCTTACCACAGACAAAAAAAACCAGGTCCGAAGTCCAAATGTGGGGGCTGTGGACTATCGACGGTCTGCTGTGGTCGAGATGACCTTGCCTGATTTTGGTTGTCACATTTGGTCTAGTGTCGGTTTAAATTTAGGTGTTTGACTTCGTTCTTTTTCTTGGTTGTTCAGGTGACCGTGGTTTTAGCTCCAAGGTGTATGTT
>JBILPR010000107.1:0-12164 GCA_044373795.1 Algoriphagus sp.
CTCCGGTTCGAGTGACGAGATCGGGGTATTCTGACTGATATTTTAACTTGAGCATGTTGAGCGCATTGCGGGTTTGCTCGTACAATCCTGTAATGTCCTTAATATAATAGGAGTGGCCTGCATGGATATAGAAGCCTTTGAACCAGAGTTTGTCGGACTTTTCTGCTGTGCGAAGAATCTCCTCTATCAGCCCGAAATCACTCACTTCCACGCCCGTCCGTCCGTAACCTGCATCGATCTCGATGAAAAATCCAACCGGGTGTTCCAATTTGTCCACCAGCATTTGCGCGGTGACGGGATTGATGAGTTGAACAGAAATGGATTGGGTTGCTGCCAATTTATTCAGTCGGGGGATTTCGAGGGGATTGAAGGGAAATGCGATGTGGATATTTTTCCAACCCTGACCGCATAGGTATTCTGCCAGCTTGATGGAAGATACGGTCACTTCCGTGATTCCGTATTCTTTGGCCCATTCGCCGATCTGATGAGATTGCGCAGTCTTGAAGTGAGGCACCAGTTTTTTGCCATGTCGTTTGGCCTTGTCAGCCATGTTTTTCAGGTTGGTACGGCAAATTTTCTCGTCGAGGAGGAGAGTTGGGGAAGTTATTTTATCGAGGTAGCTCATATCTTTTTTTGACCGCGGGATTCCTCAATTGGTGAGTTGAGGTCGCGGGAGAGTTGGTTTTTATTGGGTTTATTAAAATTTTTATGAAAGTAACTCGCAGTGGCTAAAAATCAAATTGGGGGTTTTGTTAATTGGAGGAATTCTTTGCCTTTTGATAGTGGCTCCAAAGTTTATAAATACCCAGACTATTAAATAGGGAAACACCCATTTCCTGATCTTTTGCCAGAAGATCAATCGCAAAACCTTTTGAAGAAGTGACTTTCAATCAATTTATGACTAAGATCATTGAAACAAGTGATTTACTTTCGTACATTTTAGTAGTGCAATTTCGATTTTAAGGACATCAATTAAATCCAAATCGCTTGAAAATTTTAAATAGTGCATTTTTCACCGAGGTAGGAGATATTTCCCGCTTCACAGCCCGATTTTTCAGGGAAATCCTCAAACCAAAGCAGGAGTTTGAGGAGTTTTTTAACCAGTGTTACTGGATTGGTTACAAATCGCTAACCCTGGTTGGGATCACCGGATTTATCATGGGGTTGGTTTTGACGATTCAGTCCCGACCAACTCTTGTGGAGTTTGGTGCGGTGTCTCTATTGCCATCGATGGTTTCAGTTTCCCTGGTAAGGGAGATTACGCCTGTGATTACAGCGCTGATTTGTGCAGGAAAGATAGGGTCTGGAATCGGTGCCGAACTTGGTTCGATGCGTGTGACCGAGCAGATCGATGCGATGGAAGTTTCCGGTACCAACCCATTCAAATACCTGGTGGTGACACGGGTTATGGCATCCACGCTGATGGTACCGCTGCTTACCTGTTTAGCAATCGCGATCTCGATGTACGGGGGATATCTGGGCGTGAATATCCGGGGCAATGTAAGTTGGACCCTTTACTGGTCTCAGTCATTCAATATCCTGAAGTTTGGGGATTTTATCCCGTCACTTATCAAGACTTACTTTTTCGGGTTTGGTATTGGTATCATAGGATGTTACAAAGGCTATACTTCGCAAAAAGGCACGGAAGGAGTGGGACGATCTGCCACTACGGCTGTGATTGTAGCTTCTTTATTGGTCTTTATTATTGACTTGATCGCTGTTCAGGTTACTGACTTGCTTGGACTGACGTAAAAGATGGCAGAGATCGCACCTATCATAGAAGTGAAAAACGTGAACATCTCATTCGGGAAAAATCATGTTCTCAGGGATTTTTCGATGAGCGTCATCCCTGGAGAAAACCTTGCAATCCTTGGGAAATCTGGTTCTGGGAAATCAGTTTTAATCAAATGCATCATCAGGTTGCTTGTACCCGATTCTGGTAAAGTAATAGTGATCAATAATGATATCAGTCTACTGGATGAGGATGAAATGGACCGTCTGAGGGCTAATGTGGGGTTTCTTTTCCAAAGCAACGCCTTATATGATTCAATGACGGTGAGGCAAAACCTGGAGTTTCCGCTGCGAAGACACTGGTCAAAAGAGGAACGGAAGGTAAATGCAAAGGATGCAGTTTTGGAAGCATTGGAAGATGTCGGATTAGCTCATACAATGGATATGATGCCTGCCGAACTTTCCGGAGGAATGCGAAAAAGAATAGCCCTGGCAAGAACTCTGATTCTGAAACCAAAGGTGATCCTCTATGACGAACCAACGACCGGACTCGATCCTATCACCGCAAGAGAGATTAGCCATCTGATGAATGCCGTTCAGGAAAAATACAAAGCGACGGCAGTCATTATTTCCCATGATATGAATTGCATCAAGATGACCTCAGATCGGGTGATCATGCTGATCGATGGAAAGAATTATGCATCAGATACCTATGAAAATTTACTAAAAATAACTGACCCGAAAGTCAGAGAGTTTTTTGATTAATTATGAAAGACGATAAAAGAATAACTAACGCAAAACTGGGCATGATTGTCATTGCCAGTTTGATGTTCCTGGTTTTCGCCCTCTATATGATCGGTAAAAACCAAAATATTTTTGGAAGTTCATTTCCCATCACGGCTGTAGTGAAAAATGTGAATGGATTGGTCCCGGGAAATAATGTCCGGTTTCAGGGAATGGATGTAGGCACAGTCAAATCTGTCGAGATGGTGGATGACACTACCATCCATGTCACACTTTTGATTCATAAATCGATGCAATCCTTTATTAAAAAAAATGCTCTGACTGCAATCAATACGGATGGTTTGATGGGAAATAAAATCATCCAAATCCTGCCACAGGAAGAATTTGCGGATGCTGTAGAGGAGGGAGATACCCTCTATTCTGCAAAGCAAATCGACACGGATGAAATGCTTGCAAAGCTTAATTCTTCAGGTAATTACCTGGAATTGACCTTGATAAATTTGGCTGAAATCACCGGGAAACTGAATGAAAGTGAGGCGATTTGGGAGGTGCTGTCTGATCCTCATTTAGCAGCGGATTTGAAAGGGGCGGTCAGAGAATTCAGGCTGGCTGGCGCAAATGCCTCTGCCATGGCAAAGGCCGGAAAAGATCTGGTCATTAATCTTGAACAAGGAGACGGACTTGTCAACAACTTGTTTACCGACACGCTGATGAATGGGAACTTCGAAAAGTCTCTGGAGCAGTTGGAAAAAACAAGCGCTGATGCAGCAGAAATGATGGTCAGCATGAAAACCTTGATCCAAAACATCCAAAAGGGTGAGGGTACAGCCGGGTTGATCCTAAGTGACTCTGCTTTTCGCGAGCAAATGGAGCTAACGCTGGAAAACATCGAGAGCACCACTTTTAAGTTGAATGAGAACATGGAAGCGATGAAGTCAAACTTCCTTTTCCGGAAATATTACAAGGATCAGGAAAAAGCCCGGAAAAAAGCGGAGAAGGAGAAAAATTAATGGTCAAGGGATTGATTTTTTTTAAAAAACTTTATTGGGGTGCCTTTAATTAATGTTTTAAAACTAAATTGATTTTTTAATTCCTATCATTCTATGAATAATGTAGCACTTTTAGTCTTGGGGTTATCGTTTCTGAATTTTTCATGTGATTCCTCCAAATCACCCGATGAAGTGTTTGCAGGGGCAAAAGAGAAAATATTGGGAGCAAACCAACTTTCATTTAATCAATTGATGCTTTGGGAAGATCCAAACTTAGGAGAGATTGATACCTTTTCCATGGACCTTGTTCTCAGGAAAAATACAGAAGTAGCTTTTGGATTTGATTTTATGGGAAAAAGGGAAGAAACTAATTTTAATTTCCTTGAAGGTGTCCTTTCCAATGTAAATCATGAGGATAGCTTGGTCACTTACTTTCCGGAAGCAGAGGTTGTTTCCATGATTCAAAGCACTATGTACTTGAGCCACAGTCCATTTAAAATGTTTAGAAATGGACCATGGAGGTATTTGGGAGATACAGCAATAGAAGGGAAATCATACTATGAATTTCTCTGGGTGGAAATTGATTCTGTTATCATGGACAAGAAGGTATTTTTGGAGAATCATCTTTTTATTAATCCTTCTAATGAAAATGTTGATTTTTTCTCTCGAAGGTTGTTTCACGATGGTAAAAAAAGTCAGTTTATAGAGGTCCAATTTAGAGATTATCAATTTGGGGAATTGGGTGAAAATTTTACTTACCAAGTTCCTGAAAGTTACTTGTCAAAAGTATGGGGGCAGGAAAGTGATTCTTCAACTCAGCTTTTGAACAAAGGGGATTTAGCTCCTGATTTTGAGTTAGTTGATCAAGACGGAAACCTCGTGAAATTGTCTGGATTGAAAGGAAAAAGAGTGCTTCTGGATTTTTCTATGATTAATTGTGGTTGGTGTAAAATCGCAATTGACCAGTTTAATAAACCTGATTTTCAGTTTGCAGAAAACTTGGTCCCACTATATATCAATCCTGTAGATTCAAAGGAAAAAATGGATAAATATCAATCCAAAGTTGGTATTCCTTTTCCAGTACTAATCAATGCAAAAAAGGTTGGAGAAGTCTATGGAGTGAATGGCTATCCCACATTTTTCCTGATCGATGAAAACGGAAAAGTGGAGGAAGTAATAGAGGGGTTTAGTGAAGAGGAAATATTGAAATGGAAAAGGCCAGAAATCCGTACTAATCCAATATCCACCAAGTAATTTTTTTTTAGACCTGCTAAGATCTTCGATTTTTTAGGTACCATTCAACGGTAAAATCGCCTCAGTTCGACCGTGCCTTTGCGTGAGGCTTATTTTCTGCTATTTTTGCCAACCAGAAAAAACGGCTTCCCAAAACGATTTGGGAGGATCAAAATTCAACTCTTGCACGATATACCTTTCATGGAAGCAAAGAAAATCCGGAGTACTTTCATCGAGTTTTTCCAATCCAAGCAGCACCATTACGTTCCCTCATCCCCGATAGTGGTCAAAAATGACCCAACGCTGATGTTTACCAACGCCGGGATGAATCAGTTCAAAGACGCATTCCTCGGCAATGAAACCGCCAAATACCCCCGGGTAGCCAATAGCCAAAAATGCCTTCGCGTGAGCGGAAAGCACAATGATCTTGAAGAAGTTGGAGTTGATACCTATCACCACACCATGTTTGAGATGCTTGGCAACTGGTCATTTGGAGATTATTTCAAGAAAGAAGCAATCGAATGGGCTTGGGAGCTATTGACCGAAGTATACAAACTTCCGAAGGATCGCTTGTATGTTTCTGTTTTCGCAGGAGATGCAGTCGACAAACTGGAAATGGACTCAGAAGCCTATGAGCTCTGGAGCAAAATCGTGCCTACAGATCGAATCATCATGGGCTCGAAAAAGGACAACTTCTGGGAAATGGGAGATACCGGGCCTTGCGGACCATGCTCTGAAATCCACGTTGATCTCAGATCTGAAGATGAAATCGCAAAAATTCCGGGACGTGAATTGGTCAACAACGACCATCCTCAGGTGATCGAAATCTGGAATCTCGTGTTCATGCAATTCAACAGAATCGCAGATGGAAGCCTGAAAGAATTGCCTGCAACGCATGTGGATACCGGGATGGGTTTCGAACGTCTGGTGAGAGCCATTCAGTTCAAGTCTTCCAATTACGACACCGATTTATTCACGCCTTTCCTGAATGCGTTAGCAAAGAAATCAGGAAAATCTTATGGAATTGACGAGCCTATAGACATCGCTTTCCGCGTAATAGTCGATCATATTCGGGCGATTTCCTTCACGATTGCCGATGGTCAGTTGCCTTCCAATAACAAAGCAGGTTATGTGATTCGTAGAATTCTGAGAAGAGCAGTCCGATACGGATATACTTTCCTCGGCTTCCGTGAGCCATTTTTATATGAGTTGACCCCGCTGATTGCAGAGAATTTCGGAGATATTTTTCCTGAAGTAAGACAGCAGCAGGAGTTCATTTCCCGCGTGATTCAGGAGGAAGAGATTTCTTTCCTGCACACTCTGGATAATGGATTGAAAATCCTGGATCAGATCAAAGCTGAATTGGAGGATAAATTCGAACGAGTTATTCCTGGAAAAACAGCTTTTGAATTATACGATACTTTTGGTTTTCCTCTGGACTTGACTTCCCTGATTGCTCGTGAGAGTGGTTTTTCTTTGGACGAGAAAGGCTTTGCAGAAGAGATGGAAAAGCAAAAAGCCAGATCAAGAGCAGCTTCTGAGCAAGAGACCGGAGACTGGGTTTTGGTTCATGAAGATGCAGGAGTGGAATTTATCGGATACGACTTTTTGGATACCTATTCACAGATTATCAAGTACCGAGTGATCACGGATAAGAAAGGAGACAAATACCAATTGGTTCTTGACAAAACACCTTTCTATGCGGAGAGCGGCGGACAAGTAGGAGATACAGGTTGGCTGATCTCAGATGTGGAGAAGATCCAAGTGATCGATACCAAAAAAGAGAACGACCTGATTGTTCATTTTGTGGAAATGCTTCCTTCTAAACCAGATTTGAGATTTTCTGCAGAAGTAGATCGTACCAAGCGCAAACTGACAGAGAATAATCACTCCGCGACGCACTTGCTTCAGTCAGCTTTAAAAGAAGTGCTCGGAGATCATATTCAGCAGAGAGGATCGCTGGTGAATGAAAACCTGCTTCGTTTCGACTTTTCTCATTTCTCGAAATTGACGGAAGAGGAAATTGCCAGTGTTGAAGAAATAGTGAATGCTAAAATCCGCGAGAATATTCCGTTGGTTGAGCTTCGCAATGTCCCAATCGAAGAAGCAAAGAAGAAAGGTGCAACCGCGCTTTTTGGAGAAAAATACGGAGACTTTGTGCGTGTGATCACATTCGATTCTAAGTTTTCGGTTGAGCTTTGCGGAGGTACGCACGTTCCGTATACGAGTCAGATTGGATTGTTCAAGATTGTGTCGGAAGGATCGATCTCATCGGGTGTTCGTCGGATTGAGGCGATTACTTCGAAAGCAGCTGAGGCTAATTTGCGCGATCAGGAAAACCTTTTGAAAGAAATCGGCGATCTTCTTAAGAATCCAACAGACTTGAAAAAGGCGGTGGAGAACCTGATTCATGAGCGGAACGAACTCAAGAAAGACATTGAAGCGTTGTATTTAGAGAAATCAGCCGGCCTGAAGATTGAATTGCTCAAGCAGTTTGTGATCGGAGAGGGAATCAATACCCTGATAGCTCAGGTGAAATTGCCGAATGCGGAAGCTTTGAAAAAATTGTCCTACGAGTTGAAAAATGAGGTTCCTTTGGCCTTCGTGGTTTTGGCAGCTCAGATTGAGGATAAGCCACAGATTGCGGTGATTCTGGACGAGAGTCTGATTGGATCCAAAAACCTGAATGCAGGTTTGATCGTGAGAGAACTGGCGAAAGAAATTCAGGGTGGAGGCGGCGGGCAGCTGTTTTTTGCCACTGCAGGAGGAAAAGACCTCTCCGGACTGGAAAGAGTAATAGCGAAGGCTCGCGAATTGTACCTTTAAAAAAAAGAAAAATCAAGCTAGAATGCTTAGCGAAGAAATAAGAAATAAATATCAGTTGGTAATAGGTCTTGAGGTGCACGCGCAGCTTTTGACCGAAAGCAAAATATACGCATCTGACTCCACTGAGTATGGCAACTTACCCAATACCCAGATTTCGGTCATCACGCTTGGTCATCCCGGCACCCTTCCCAAAGTCAATAAAAAGGTAGTGGAATTTGCCATCCGCATGGGCCTTGCCTGTGATTCTGAAATAACGAGATTCAATATTTTCGCAAGAAAGAACTACTTCTATCCCGATTTGCCGAAAGGCTATCAGATCACACAGGATAAGAATCCTATTTGCGTAGGAGGAATTGTGCCGATCACTCTGCCTGACGGAACCAAAAAGAATGTGCAGCTGACCCGAATCCACATGGAAGAGGATGCAGGAAAATCCATTCACCTGGCAGGTGAGACGGATACGTTGGTTGATTTCAACCGTGCAGGCACCCCGCTGATTGAGATTGTGTCGGAACCTGATATGAGGACTTCTGAGGAGGCTTACGCTTTCCTGACGGAAATCAAGAAACTGGTCAAATACCTAGATATCTGCGATGGCAACATGGAAGAAGGTTCTCTTCGTTGCGATGCAAACGTATCGATCATGCTGAAAGGCGCTGCTGAATATGGAAAGAAAGTAGAAGTGAAAAACATGAACTCCTTCCGAAATGTGACTCGTGCAATCGAGCATGAGGTGGAGAGACAGATAGAACTGATTGAGCAAGGAGTGGAGATTATCTCCGAGACAAGAACTTTTGATGCAGGTACGTGTACTACCGCGAGCATGCGTACCAAAGAAGATCTGAATGATTACAGATATTTTCCGGAGCCTGATTTGAGTCCGATTTTGATCTCTGAAGAATGGTTGAACAGTGTGAAAGTTACCATGCCCGCATTGCCAAGAGAACTTCATGAGAAGTTTGTAAAGGTGTACGGATTGCCGGATTACGATGCGGGAGTACTTTCTGAATCTAAGGAAATCGCCTTGTTTTTCGATGAGTTATGCTCCAAAACTAATAATTACAAAGCGGCCTCTAACTGGACAATGGGTCCGGTGAAGTCTCATCTGAATGAAGTGACGCTTCATATCGATGACTTTCCGATTACGACGGATGCATTAGCCGAATTGATCAAACTTGTGGACGATGGAAAAGTGAGTTTCTCTGTTGCTTCACAAAATGTCTATCCGGAGATGCTGAAGGGTGGAGACGGGAGTCCGCTTGCAATCGCTCAGCAACTGAACCTGATCCAGCAAAGTGATGAGTCATCCCTGAAACCAATCGTCGAAAGTGTGTTGGCTGAGAATGCCGCCAAAGTAGCCGAGTATCGATCCGGTAAAAAAGGACTGATGGCAATGTTTATGGGCATGGTGATGAAAAAATCCCAAGGCAAAGCAGATCCAAAAGTCGCTACCAAACTATTGACAGAACTATTAGAAAATTAACCTGTATGAAATCGAGTATGTCGAAAACGACATACATTGTGATGATTATCCATCTTGCGAGATTGCATACGGCCTTTAAGTAAAAATTTATAATCATATGAAATCGAGCATGACGCAGACTTCACACAGTTGGATGATTATTCACCATGCGAGATTCCATCTGACTTTTAAAAAACAAATTATAAACAGATGAAGTACCCTATGAGTGGAATTATTGTAGTTGCCCTGTTGGCCCTTTTCTCCTGTGGAGAAAGTAAATCCAAAACAGATGGTATGGTTAAAGTTTCCGGGAAATTATCCAATGCTCCTGAAGGTGTGGTGATACTTTCGCAGTTTACAGACAGCCGTCCAAAAGTACTGGATACACTGGAAGTAAGTAAATCCGGCGAATTCTCTTATGATTTGGCAGTGGATACCCCGACTTTTTATGAGTTGAATATGTATGGAAAGAAGTCTGTCAGACTTGCTCTTTATAAGGATGATGTGGAGGTATCATATGATATGGCAGATTCTACCAGTTTGGCTATTGAAGGATCTCAGGATAGCAAGGAAATGGTGAAAATCGAGGCGATGATGGAGAAATATCAAGCTAATGTGAACAAACTCAATGAGGCTTACTACGAAGCCATGAGTAAAAATGACACCGAAGCAATCAAGCAAATTCAGGCAGAGGCGATGAATCTCGAAGGTAATCAGGCGGATGAAGTCAAGAAAGTAATCGAAAGTATGGGAGATAGTTTTGCTTCCTTAGCTGCAATCGGACTTTTAAATCCCAAGAATGATTTTCCGTTCATTGATGAGCTAGTCACCAGATTGAATGAGAATTATCCAAATACTGCTTCAATTCTTACGATGAAAGTTCAGTTGGATGAGATGAGGGTATTATCGGTTGGTCAGGTTGCTCCGGATTTTGAGCTTCCAAATCCTGATGGAGAAATGGTAAAGCTTTCCAGCTTAAGAGGAAAATATGTGATGATTGATTTCTGGGCAGCCTGGTGCAAGCCATGCCGAGCTGAAAATCCAAATGTTGTCAGGCTTTACAATCAGTATAAAGACAAAGGATTTGAGGTTTTTGGAGTTTCCCTCGATCGGACCAGAGAAGATTGGTTAAAAGCAATAGAGGACGATGGACTTACTTGGCCTCAGGTTTCTGATTTGAAATATTTCAATTCTGCAGCAGCGGAATTGTATCAGATAGAAGCGATCCCAGCGACGTATTTGCTTGATCCTGATGGAAAGATCATTGCAAAGGACCTTAGAGGCCCTGCACTGGAAGCCAAACTCGCTAAGCTGTTCGAGTAAGGTTTTCAAACCGATACGCACAAAAAAAACGCCCTCCAAATATTCTTGGAGGGCGTTTTTTTTTCTTTAGTTAAAGGAAGGAAGAAAAAGTACCAAACAGTCCTTCCTCTCAAAAATAGTTTCATTTAAAAAATGAATATTAAAAGTTGTTTATCACCCGAGACAAATCTAATGAAAATATTCAAAAGAAAAACAAACCTTAAATTATTTTTATTCAAATTTATGTTAATATATCATGATAAAGATTAATTTTTCTTTGAATAGTGGTTTTAGAAGAAACTGAGCAAGTTTTTACTTTTCAATTTTTTCGTAGCTGGCAATCACTCCCCTTACCATTGCGGAACTGAAGCCCTGATGCTCCATTTCATTTAAACCGACGATGGTACAACCTTTAGGAGTTGTCACTTTGTCGATTGCTTCTTCCGGGTGCATATTTCGCTGAATCATGAGTTCCGATGCACCTTTTACAGTTTGAAAAACGATCTTGCTGGCTGTCACCGAATCAAATCCAATTTGGATTCCTCCCTGTATCATTGCCCGCATAAATCTCAATACATAAGCGATCCCGCAAGCTCCCAACACGGTGGCTGCTTCCATTAATTTCTCATCAATCGGAATTGTAAATCCAATCGCATCGAATAGTTCTTTGACCAGCTCTACCTGAACCGGCTTAGCTTGTTGCTCACAGATACAGGTGATAGATTCCTGAATATCGGCTGCGATATTTGGCATTGCTCTGAAAGTCACTGTTGAGGGATCGATGATTTGATACATTTCCTCAAGCGTGACACCGGTAGCGAGGGAAATGATGATTTGCTTCTTTGGATCCAGCACGGATTTGATTTCCTGAAGAATAGGAGCCACGTTATAAGGTTTTACACCCAAAAGAATGATGTCAGCATATTGAGCGGCAGTTTGATTATCCGAATGAACATGGACACCTCGTGCTTCAAATTCTGCGAGGCTTGAAGTGTTTCTTTTGGTAAGTGTGAGATTTTTCGGATCAAAATCTTCACGCATCAGCAGGCCATTTGCGATGGAAGTTCCCAGGTTACCACATCCGATGACGGCTATTTTCATTTTGGAGATCATGGAATTTTTAATTTTTGACGGTAAATGTTGATTAAAGGTAAACAAATGCCCTGTTTTTTTGAATAAAACTTAATTTCCAAGAAGCCAACGAGAGGTTTTTCCAATTATTCTAAAAAATAAAAATGGAAAAATATTTTGACTTAAAGTAAAGTTTGTTTTACATTTGGTAAAACAAAATTGTCCTATGAAAGATAAATCAATCTTAAATGTGCCCCTGCTTCCGTTTGGATGGAAGAGGCTGGCTTTTGTGTTTTTCCCTTTACCTGTTTTGTTGGTGATCGGGTTGGCATTTGTCTATCCTGACTTTGATCCAAATGAGACCGCTCAGCTTATTTATGGTTTTTGGGCCATTGGTTTTGGTATTTTGAATCTTACCCGTGAAAAAGTTGAGGATGAGATGGTAAAGTCTTTTCGCCTTCAGGCATACCAAACAGGATTTTATTGGCTGATTTGGGGAATTGCAGCTCTGATGCTGATCAATTATCTCAGATTTGATCGTCTGACTTCTGAGATGTTTACTGCCTATTTGGTCTTGTTCCTGCTGAATGCCTACATATATGCAGCTTTTCAGTACCAGAAATACATGGCTTCAAAAAATTAAACTAACCCGGATAAAACTATGCTTACTAAAATTCTACTTCCGCACCACGTTCAGAGGATAGGCTGGATCTTGTTTCTGCCTTTTGCTATCCTCCTTTTTACAAATAATTACCTGGATTTTAACCTTTCGTGGTTGGAGTTTCCAGTGAGGGAAGGGTCGCTTT
>JBILPR010000419.1:0-3553 GCA_044373795.1 Algoriphagus sp.
TGGATTTATCGTGATGCTGAAAAGTCCTCCGCTGTTCGGCTGCTTTTTCTCATGCAGATCGTAATACGGTCTGGTGAGGGCAAACTGAAAATCTCCCAGTTCCTCACGGAACCAGCCAAGCTCAATGGAAAGTGGAGAGCCTTTTATTTCTTGGGCCAATACCTGATCAATTGCTTCATTGATCAGGTTATTGACCGTGATCCCTTCGTGAGGTTCGTTGAAAAGTGCCCTTACTTTTGGTTCTAATTGCTTGATGGTTTTGGGAAGGAAATCCACTTTTTCGTGATTCCTTTTCACTCGTTTCAAAACAGTCTCGAGGACGTCCGACAATTCGCTGACCAATCCAGGGATGGCTGTATCCGGGCAAATGGTGTAGCAATTTCCGCAGGCGGTACAATTATCAGCGATCCATTCAGGATGCTCGAATCGGATGCCGGTCATATCTCTGAAAACCGAAGTAGCTGCAGGCATCACGCTCAACCCGATAAACGGATCCGTGATGTTGTCATTTCCTCTTCCACTTTGGTAGAAACTTCCCGTCTGCTCCCAGAATCGATGGATATCGCTCAGATTGGACTTGCTTTTTGGGATGTCTTTGAGCATCGTCGGGATAGCAGCTACCAATTGTCCGTTGGTTTTTTCTGCTTGCGCTCCCAGGACTTTGTTTTTGATTTCAAATACTTCGCTGAATCCACGCTTCACAACCCGCATATTGTCATCGACCACACGCTGTCCTTTTCCTCCAAACTTATGCTGCAACTGTTCTTCGATTGCATTGATCAGTTCGACATCGGTTAAGCCTGCTTTCTTCATCAAAGGAGATGCGGCAAAAAATGCCCCCTGAAAAGCGATGCCCTGCATTCTGAGTTGAAGCTCAGGATCGGTAGCTTCCTCACGGGCGATTTTGAATCCATCCACATAGAATATATGGATGTCACTTTCTATGATGACTTTCTGATAATGTTTTGGAATATCTGCCCAAACTTCATCTGCGGTTTTTCGCTCGCTTTGGATTATAAAGACCCCTCCGTTTTTCAAACCAGCCAACGCATTGGTATGCTTGAAAACATTTGGATCCGGAGACAAAACGACGTCCACAAAATAGTACTCGCAATTAATCGTAATGGGTTCGGGCGCTGCTGCCAGATAATAAGTTGTTGGCTGGCCTTTTTTCTCAGAACCATATTTTGGATTTGCTTTGATGTCGTATCCAAGCAAATCGAAAAGCGTCATCGCCAGATTTTTACCGGTGGTAATTGCACCCCAACCGCCAACAGAGTGGAACCTAACCGTGATTGCATCTTTTGGCATCAGGTTAGGATTTTCTGATCCGTGGACCGCCAGATCTTTCACATTTGGGTAGGAAGCCTGAATAGTTTCCTGATGGGCTCTTTGCTTTGGGGTGAAGGGGTTTTCTTTGATAAAGTCAATCGACAGATAGAATCTTTTTTTATGCTTGCCTTGTGGGAGCATGTTTTCTACTGCCCCTATGATTCCTTCCGGCTGAAGGTCACGGCTTCCCATTCCGAAGGATCCGGTGTATAAGGCCGGCATTTCGTTGGCAGTATAGGAAGGCAATTCAGGATAAGGAAGATTAATTTTATTGTTGCCATTTTCTATGCATTTGGTGATCACAGCACGCACTTCCCGCATGATCGGGGAATCTTCTGAAAGCGGCTGGTCCAGTCTTTCCAGAATGGTTACACCTTTTTTGCCTTTCAGAATTCTGCCAAGATAATCGGCAGGGAAAGGTCGGAACATCACCAAATCGACCACACCGACTTTCAATCCTCTTGTTTTCCGCAGGTAGTCCACCACTGCCTCAGCACTTGACACCACACTACCCTGTCCGAGAATCAGGTAATCGGCATCCTCGGATTTGTAGGTCATTACCCGCTCGTACCTTCTTCCGGTTAGCAGATAATATTCGTCAAAAGCCTGATCTGTCAACTCCCTGATATGATCAAAAAAGAACGGTCGCTGTGCTGCCACACTCTGCATGTAGGAATCCTGATTTTGGACGATGCCCGCCATCATCGGATTATCCACATCCCAGACTTCAGGAATTCTCCGACGCATATCGCCGTAGATCATTCGCTGGGCAGGAGTCGGAGTATCGATGATATCATCCGGGCGACCCAGGAATTCTTTGATCAACTCGCGCTCAGGAAGCATGAGAGATTCAATCAGGTGCGTGGTGAGAAATCCATCTTGAGCGATCACGCCGGGATTGAGGGCAAGTTCGGCTATTTTATGGGCGATGATGTTGAGATCGGCTACGTGTTGGGCCTTTTTGGCAAAAAGCTGAAAGAATCCCGTGTCGTCGATAGCATGGTAATCGTCGTGACCTGCGTGAACGTTGAGGGTGGATTTTGTCATGGCGCGTGCACCAATATTGAGCACGTAAGTCAATCGCTTGCCCACCGCAGCATAAAGGGACTCGTGCATATAGGCGATGCCCTGACCTGAGGAAAAATTTGCAGACCGCAAACCCGTCATGGAAAGCCCGGCGGTGACAGCTGCTGCGGCATGTTCGCCTTCCGGTTCAATGAAAATCAATGGCCTGTCCGAAATATTCAGGTGGCCGTTTGCAGCTTCTTCAGCCCAATATTCACCCATCTGTGTAGATGGAGTAATCGGATAAGCACCGGCAGCATCTGAGGATTCCCGCTCACACATAATGGCGACGGTATTTCCATCCATTGCCACTCTTGTACCCGGATATTTGAAGGTAATTTTCTTATTGTCCATGACAGTAATTGAGTTTGTCAAATTTTTAAAGAGTAAAAAATAGGGAGCGGATGCTCAGAAAAAATGAAGTTCAGGGGAGATATAAATCAGTTTCAACTCTCAGCCATTGCATAAGCTGAGAGAAAAGTGCTCATTAATTTGCTCCAACCTGATTTTTGGTTTGTTCGGCGAGGTGGATGAATTCATTCGCTGTATGCTTATTCATCCATAAATCCTGTGGATCTCCGGCACGAGTCAAAGGATCGAGGTTTAATTTTGTAAAGTCGGGATTGATGGTTCGGCATTGGCCCAACAGATCATTGATGGAGGTGGAGTTATGAATTCGTATTCCGTTTCTCACCAGAAATCCAGCCATGTACTTTTCAATTGCTTTATAGGCATATCTGCACACCATATAATGAACGACGTCCTCATCCGGACGGCAGAGTTCTTCTTTGGCCTTTTCGAGCAAAACATCGGCTTCTGACAGGATGGATTGAGGATCAAGAACAGTCATGACTGAAAATTTAGAGTTAGTGATAGTATCATTCTAAGTATTGAAATTATCCACATAACCCCTTAAATTTCATGACTATTATCACTTCAAACCATGATTATCGTCAAAGCGGGTATAGCTCATTTTTCTCCTTTTCGGATTTGAGGAAAAGGAAAAAAACGAATTCTGAACCCCTTCTGCCCAAAAGAAAGATTTTTGCCATTTCACCAGAATAATTTGGGGATACCCCAGGTTGGCTTTCTACCAATATTAATTCTGGGTTATTTCAAAAAATTTACTCCAAACTCCCTCCAGAAAATTTTGCTG
>JBILPR010000108.1:0-12077 GCA_044373795.1 Algoriphagus sp.
TAAAGGCTGGACTTTTTTTCATTATAAATTTCTGGTAGTATGCTCATTTGAATAGAGCATCCCGCCCGTGGTCGGGAAGGTTTCAGTCCGCGACAATTGTCGGGATGAATCCTGACAAGGTCACGAAGTCCAGCTTGATAAAGGCTGGACTTTTTTTCATTATAAATTTCTGGTAGTATGCTCATTTGAATAGAGCATCCCGCCCGTGGTCGGGAAGGTTTCAGTCCGCGACAATTGTCGGGATGAATCCTGACAAGGTCACGAAAGCCCGATTTATCGATCATGCTTTATTTTTATGCCTCCTGAGCAAGCATTTATATGCCTGACGTCAGAATTTTTATGGATATTCGATTTCAATTTTATCTTGAATGAATAAGCATTATTCAATGAAAAGGCTTCCATTTGTTTTTCTTCTCCTATTTTTCAGTTGTGAGATTATTGATGATCTCACTGATGTCGATGAAATCAAAGGACCGTGTACGATTATCCTGAAAGATGGGAGTACTGTAGAAACTACCGAGGATATTGAGTTGAGCGTCAGAACGCAGGCCATTACCTATCGGGATGAAAACAAAAAGCTTCGGTCACTTTTCAAAGATGACTACCAAAGTTATACTTGCGGCATTTAATTAACTGCCTCCAAAATCAGCACCCAATCATTTCCCCTTCCTTCGCTAGGAGGTATTACCAATAGATTTTGAGTTTTTATAAGTGGCTCTTTTACTGAAAAACTTACGCCCGTTCTCGGGTCAAACCATTTTCCCGTAATATCCCCTTCATTCATTTTTGAAAGGTTCAGATAGGTTTTCTTACCAGAGGGAAAATAAAACATGGCATAATTTCCGGCTTCATCCCGTGTGGCCGCGACATAGAACTCATCGTCATCCTGCCCACTTGCCACTAATGTCTGATCGGGAATTCTCGAAAAATACTCCCTGGAAAGCAACAGATTTTTCAGATGCTTTACCTGATTGGCCACTTCCAAATCAAGAGATAAGTTCCAGGGCTTGAGTGGTGCATTCACCGGAGATTTATCCAAATCATACATTTGCCAGACTGCATGGCAACCGTAAGTCTGACCTGCGGCACCGGCAAAAACATTCCAATACATGATTTTCCGGATGTCCGTCGCTTCACTGTAACCCAATTCCTTTGCATTGAAGCATTTTGGATGCTCTTCATACATGGGCTCACCGTCAATCGACGGTTTTGCCGGACTTAATCCCAGATCATGGCTGATTTTTTTATAGGTCGGTTGATCCGGACAATGACCGGTTTGATGCATATTAAAGCTTAACCATTCTTCGGTGTGGAACCAATTGGAGCTTCCTCCGGGACTCGTTGGCTGCGGGTGAAAAGTCATCAATTGCCTGTTAGAAGGATTTTGAGTGTCCACTATTCCCCGGGCCATTTCATTCCAGACTTTCACATCAAATGAATTCTCTCTAGGATTGCGGTCTCCACCCAAAACCCAAATGAGGTTTGGCTGATCTTTGTATCTTTTTCCAATCCACTTCCCGTAGGAATAGGCCGTTTCGGGAGTGAAGATCTCCGGGCCTGTTCCCCAGCTGTCTTTAAAAAGCTTATCTCCCCAGGTTGGTAAAAGAGCTACGTAGATTCCTCTTTCCAAAGCCATTTGGATCACTTTATCCACATGACTGAAGTAAGCCTTGTTGTATTCCCATTTTTCCAGAGAAAGAAAAGGCTTGTCACCGTTTGCATTGGGCTCGTTGATGCCATCCAATTCCGAAAGGACGACCGCCTGAACCACATTGAACCCCTGCGATTTTCTTGTATCCAAATAGAAAGCAGTTTCGTCACTATCTAGTCGATGAAAGAGTTCCCATCCTGTATCAGCCATCCAAAAGAAAGGAGCCCCGTCAGAGCTCATCAGGTACCTATTATCTGAATGAATCTGTAAAGGACCTTTAATTTCCTGTGCAAAAACGGACCCTAAGATTAAAACGAAATAGAGAATCAGTTTAATTTTGAGCATAAAAAAAGCAGCCCGAAGGCTGCTGATTATTTTTAGTGAGCTGAAGAAACAGCTGATTTCGAATTTTTTTGCCAAAAGAAGAAGATGGTAAAAAGGATGATCAAGGTGCCAGGGAAAATCAACATTTTTTCTAAAGTGTCTTGCCCTGATGCCAATTCTAGAGCTGTACCAGTTAATCCTTCTGCTGCCTTTTCTGCATTGGCAGTATCAATCCAACCACCAATTATAGGTTGGAAAATAGCAGTGGAAAACATTCCGACACCACCGATAATTGACATTCCAAGAGCGCCACTTAGGGGTACTCTTTGTGCCACGGCGCCTACCATAACTGGCCAGAAATAACCCACTCCAAGGGCAAACACTACAGCGGCAACATAGGCCATAGGTCCAGTTACAGTACTGAATAAATAAACCCCTAAAGTGGCTAAAATTGCGCCAGCTAAGAGAACTCCTGTTTGTCCGAGCGTCTGAACCACCGGACCTGCAAAGAAACGGGCAATAGCCATCACGCCTGTTGTTAAAGCTAAAATCAGCATTGGACTAGCTCCGCTCGAACCCATGATCAATCCAACCCACTGCTGTGGACCGAATTCAGATATGGCAGTCAGGGCCATTGCAATGAATAAGAAAATAAATACAGGGCTTACCATTGCTTTCAGGTTTGAAGCGATTGAAGTAGACCCTTCCACAGCTGGTTTTGGGAAAGTTTTTCCGAAAAACAATACCGCATAAGCCACTGTAGGGATCATCATTACCCAAATTTGAGCTTCCCAACCCATATTGAAATCAGTCATGAACTTGGAAATCAAACTCCCCAAAACGATACCACCCGGGAACCACATATGGAATCTGTTTAGCATCTTATTCAGTGTTTTACCTGAATACATGTCGGCAATCATTGGATTACAGGCAGCTTCTGTACAGCCGTTCCCAAATCCGATAAATAAAGTTGAAATCAATAAAGTAGTGTAACCGTCTGCAAACAGTGTTAATAGAATACCCAGCGTATGGGTAATAAATGCGATGGTCATAATGTTTTTTGGACCCACAGTGTGGTAAAAGAGACCACCCAGGATCATGGAAATTGGGAATCCCAAGAACCACATTGAGTTAATAAAGCCAAGTTGCTCCGCAGAAAGGCCAAATTCAGCTCCTAATTGAGGTAAGATGCCTGCTCTGATAGCAAAGGTGAATGCGGTGGTGATGAGCGCTAAACAGCTCGCGTTAAATAGCGCGCCTCGGTTGATGGTTTGATTCATGTGTGAGGGTTTTGGATTTAGGGTTAAGAAAACAAACGATTGAAACAGCTGAAAATAGGAAAAAAATTGCACTCAGTCTTTTCCGATAAAATAATTGTTAAAAGAATCTGAGATTTGTTTGTTAAATCGAGCTGTTAGTTCATTTTTCTTTTACCGGAATAGGAAAAGGCAATTCGAAAACGCGGAATTTCCTCAAAGGCTATCTATCAAAAGATCAGAATAATACCTAAAACCTAAGACCTTTTTTGCAGGGAAAAGATCCAAGTTAATAGAATCAAAAACTTGAATTTTTTAAGTTGAGCCTTTTTAAAAAGATTACTTCTTTTCTGGCTTATTCAATGACCAAAACACTGCCCAGGTAATATTTGGAGATATTCCTTTCCAGGTTTTTATAATTTATCCTGATTGCATAGGAACCAGGAGGAATCCCTTTTCCGGCAAAGGTGCCATCCCAAGGGCAGGTGGAGGCTTCAGAAATGAGCTCTGAGTTTGCACATTGGAAGATGACCTCACCCCATTTGCTGAATACAAAAACTTCCAGTTCATCAATCAGGTAATTGGTATAGATCAAAAATTGTTTGTCAGGATTTCCAGGTTGAATCGCATTCGGAAAAGAGACTTTGAGCTCGCACTCCTCTTCTGTAATGAAGGTAGCCTGATATGCACAGCCCTCTATGCTGAATACGATCAACTCAAAATTTCCGATTAATAATGGTTTGTATGTGGGATTGGTTGAAACCAAAATTCCTTCGTGATACCATTCATAGGAGGCAAATTGGCCGGGATTGATAGTTTCGGCAATTTCATAACGGGGACAAACCAAGTAGTTTTCCTTCACTTCCGGCCGAACAGCATCCATACTTCTCATCACCAAAATTTTATCAAACCCTAGCTGACAATTAAGAGAATTGAATAATCTCACCTCATAAGTTCCCTCCTCCAATGCCAAAATTTCTTTTCTATCGGTTTCGCTTGCGAGTTGTTTTTCAACTCCATTCAGATCAGTAAACCACCATTCGATGCGATTGGCTAATTCAAACTGGCTAGTGGCAGTGATCACAGTAAATGCTGCATCAGGACAAAATGGATCTGAAAAAATTGATACCGGAACTTCCAGAAGGGGAGTTTCTACAAAAAAAGGAACCGGAATCTGATCGCAGGGAATGCTTCCTTTTGGCTGAACGTCAAGCGCAAAATTTCCATAGGACTTTAAAGTCAGAAATTCTGAAGTTCCAATGATATTTCCAAACTCATCAAGCCAGGTAAAGTCTGCTGTAGCCGGGTTGATTTCCCCTAGGTTTGCTTTGTAAATCATCGTCCCATCGCAGGTTTCCTGAATAAGCTCAGGGGAAAAAGGAATTTTTTTATAGACTTCCACTTCCATCGATTTCAGCTCAGGACAAAGTGTTGGAAGCGGATCATTGCTTATTCCCAAAAAAAGATAAATTCCTTTTTGATTTAAATTGATGGATTCACCACTTTGACGGGTAGAGATCTCACCATTTGGATAGGTAATTTCAAATGTCAGATCTTGAGTCGTTTCAGGAGTGAATTCGTAGGATTCGCAAATTGAAAGAGTAGTTGGAATCGTGAAATCTATTTTATTAGGGTTGATTACTAATTCTATTGTATTTCTGCCTAGCTCACAATTTTTGTTGATGGAGGGAATAATGCTATATACAGAGGCTTCATAAATTCCAGATTCGAAAACGGTAATTTCGGTTTTGTTTTTGAATTCGGGAAGGTTTTCAATTTCCCCGGTGGCATTAAATCTCCTCCATTCAATATCTGTTACTTCTTCGAAGAAAGTGGTTTCTAGATTGATAATTGCCCCAGGTCCAAGCTCACAAAGTTGGGTAGATTTCAAAGCCACATCAACTTCCAATATTGGTTCTGCTATGAGGAATTCTTTAGGGGGAATAGGGCAAGCATTGCTATTGGATGGCTGAACGTCTAATGAATACATTCCAAAAGAAAAAGGATCCAAATCCAGGAACTGACCAATGCCCACTAATTCATTTTCTTCATTTAGCCACCTGAATTTCACGGTTTTTGGATCCCTGCCAAAAATATCAGCTTCAAAAGTTCGGTTTCCAAAGCAATCCTCCTTAATAAGCTTGGGTTCAAAATTTACCGTTGCTACCAAAACGACCTTAAATTTGCGCTGATTTGGGCATAATTCAGGTTTGGAAGGATTAATTCCAACCAAGGAATACTCCCCCTCTTCGGTTAGTGTAAAGGGGTCTCCTGCCATTTTCTCTTCAACTATTCCTGACGGAGTTGTGAGAGTAAACAAAAGTTTATCATTTGTTGTAGGAGTCAGATCGAAAGACTGGCAGATGGAAAGATTTACCGGAACAGAAAACTCAACTTGGCTCAAACTTGGAACATCGATTTCCTGACTTTCAGGAAGATTACATCCATTGTCATCGTATAGCTCGAAAAAATATCTGCCTCCTGGAATTGATATGGGGAAAATTTCCTGGTTTAAAAAAGTAAGTTGCTGTACAACAGTACCTTTGATGTTCAGGATTCGATAAGAACCATCAATTTTGCCGTTGAGTAATTGTATTATAAAAGAACCGTTTTCCTTTCCTGTGGCCGTACAGTATTCTCCTTTTAGATCCATGATCTTAAATTGGAGCTGAGAGGGTGGGTTTTTTAGAGGAATTACACTACCGTATCCATTGGAGCAGGGACCCAAAACAGAAATGAGGGTATAAGCTCCAGATTCTAAATTAGCGAATTCATAGACTTCCCCAGCCGCCAAAGATGGACTGGAGATTCCAAGTCCGTCAAGTGTAATAAAATCCAAGGGAGTTAATGCTTTGACAAGAAGTTTTCCATCGTTGATATTGCATCCGGATGCTTCCGTAGCACTTTGAATAACAAAATCCGGTTGCGGAAAATATTCTAGTTGAGTTACTTTTTGCTGATTGCAAGAAGCATTGTCAGGATCTATTCCTTCAAAAACAATTTCATAATCACCCACTCCTGGCAAGTCCTGATTAGGCCTTACTGTAATAGCATTTCCGAAGCCAAGTAAATTAAGAGTGGGATTTGTACCTTTTCTGAAATACCAGGATCCTTTTGTGAGAGGGGAAGTACTGTAAGTGATAATTAAGTCGGGACAAGCTTTAGCAGAGGATGCGATAACCTGAACTTCAGCATTTTCTTTTACTTCTGTCGAAAGGCTCGTTAAACAAACCTGTGCTCCTTTGGAATCTGAAAATGAAAAGTTTACTGTATAGGTTCCCTCGATGGCTGTGGTGAATTCATTTTGATTTCCCACTACCATTTGATTCTCATCCTTCCATTCGAAGATGTATTCTGAAAAATTAGCACTTGTCGGATCCAAAACGTTCAATGTGACAGCTTGATTCTGACAAACAGAATACTCTGGTTTTAAAAGAATTATTGGTCCTTTTATGACATCTACAACTTTCTCGCTTTCATAAATTATGGCAATCCCTCTCTTTACAGTAAGCTTAAGTCGATGTTTTCCTATTTCTGAAAATGTATAACTGATAGTTTGAAAACCAGCTCCTCCTGTACCATTGAATAATATTTGATTAGCAGGCCCGAAAATTTTCCAGCTGTAGACATCTGTAAGAGGATCTCCGGCTCCAAAAAAACTTCCAATGACACTTCCAAAAACATTACAAAGCCTGTCCGGACCGATTAATTCGGGGTCTGTTGCCAAAGAGTTGCTTGCTACATCCTGTTTGACTGAAGACATGGGATTTACCAAGCCGAATTTGGTCAAAGACCCATTAGCAAAAAATGCCATCAAGGTTAGTAAAATGGCAAACAGATAAAATTTGATGGTTGAATTTCGCAAGATAGTTGGCCTGAAAATGCTGGTTTTCAGAAGCCTAAGGTACCAATTTTATCGCGCAAAAAAATAAACAAAAGGCTCATACCCTTCTGGTTTAATTATTTAACATACAAAATTAACGAACATACACCCAGTCTTTTGAAGAACTTAATTTCTCAGAATACTCATATCTTTCTTCATTGAAGGTCTTCAGATCTTCAGGATTGGTTGCCCTGTTTTTGATTGCAAAGTTGGTCATCATCCCACGAGCCTGCTTGGCAAAGAAGCCAATAATCTGATAGGTGTCGCCTTTGAACTCTTTGAAATGGATGTTGATCAATTGACTTTTAAGGGTTTTTTGGTCAACTGCTTTGAAATATTCCTGAGACGCCAAATTCACAATGGGTTGCTTTTGGGCCGCTTCATTTATCGCTTTTGCAATCTTTTTGTCCCAAAATTCATAAAGGTTTTTACCTTTTTTGTTTTCCAAACGAGTTCCCATTTCCAGGCGATAAGGCTGAATCAAATCAAGCGGCTTGAGCAACCCGTAAAGTCCTGAAAGAATTCTCAGATGATTCTGAGCAAAATCGAAATCTTCGGAAGTGTAATTTTCAACATCGATCCGAGTGTAAACGTCACCTTTGAATGCCAATAGTGCTTGTTTAGAATTCTCAGGATTAAAGTCATTCTGGAAAGTTTTGAATCGCTCCTCGTTGAGTGCTGCTAATGAATCACTCACATGCATCAACTCACCGATTTCCTTCGCAGACTTTTTTTTCATCACTTTAATCAGAGATTTTACATCTGTCTGAAAATCAGGCTGGGAGAATTCTTTGAAATCTGGAACACTATAATCAAGGGTCTTGGCTGGAGAAATAAGGATAAGCATACTATTGAATGATGGTAATCGCTTTGGTGACTTTTTGAGTTAGGTTTTGGTTTTGGCTGGTAAACTTCACAACGACTGCGTATGTTCCATTTGGAACAAATTTTCCATTATACTGCCCATCCCAAGGGCAGAAAGGTTGTTTCGGTTCCAAAGGTTCCTGATTGACATGCTCGCAATAGAAGATCAATTCTCCCCATCTATTGAAAATAAACACTTCCACATTGTCGATGTATTCATTTGCATATAAAATGAAATTGCGATTTGGATCATCCAGGAACACACCCGTTGGGAAAATGATTTTCAAGGCACAATCTTCGAAGACTTCGAAAGTCTCAATGTATTCACAGCCCAAATTGTCAGAAACTCGCAATTCATAAACGCCCGGAAGTTCAGGGGTAAAAACAGCATCTTTTGATATTTCTTCTCCATTCAGAATCCAGGAATAGTTGTCGTAATCTCCCGGGTTGATGCTTTGAGTGACGCCCTCAATTGCACAAATAGTAAATGAAGTAGGAACTACCGGCGGAATGATCACTGATTTGGCCACAACTCCATTTGCTCTTCCAAGTTCACATCCAGCAGCACTTCGAAGCAACACCTCATAAGTTCCTTCCTGTGAAACATCGATAATTGGAAGGTCATCAAAAGCAAAAATCCTGGTTCGGGTACCTCCGACGACAGTGTACCATTCGATGTTGGAAACGGTCGAGAGGTCTGCGATTACTGCCAGAGTCGTGCTGGTTTGGCCTAGGCAGAATGGCACCACTTCCAGTTCCAGATCCAATTTTTCTTCCAGGATTTCAGCATCAAACTGAATCTTATTTGTTGGACAAAGTCCTCCGGAAATCGGCTGCACTTCTAATGAATACGTTCCGGATCGACTTGGCGCGAAAGATTGAGTTCTGCCAACGATAATCCCTGAAGCATCTGTCCATAGGAAAATCACATCCTCAGGAAGAACATTATTCAAAATAGCCTCGAATCTCACCCCAACCTGGCAATCCACGATTGGAGGAGAAACATCGAAATCGATTGGCTGTGTGATTGAAGCTACAATGGTTTCGGTTTTTGGACAGTTTATTCCGGTTGGATCTACTCCAGTGATAGTATAAGTGCCCGATAGCACAATGACAAACTCACCATTTGCATCAGGGAGAATTGGGCCACTGGATCCCGTTAAAGTAAAATTCAGGTTCCCTTGCGGGGTAGGTGTAAAGGCAAAGCTTTCGCAGGCCGTAAAATCAGTTGGCACTGAATAGACTACTTCAAGCTTCTGTGCAATCGTGTAAATATCCGGATCGGGAATAGCACAATTTGTCGGGTCCAAAATCTCAACTGAATATTCTCCATATGGAACGGGCACATTTACCAGAGCTGTATTTGTAAATGTTCCGGTGAACTCTTGTCCATCTCCTTGACGGGTAATCACAAAAGAGCCTGATTGGGGTCCGGAAGTGAAATTAATCGAGAGCGTACCCGGTGTAATGCCCGTAGCGCTGCAAGTCTCATCTGTCTTGCTAACCGTGTATTCAAATCCAATCGGTGGATTGCTATTTTCAACTGTAACAGATGCTGTATAAAAACAACCAGTGCTATTTTCAGCTTGAAGCGTATAAACTCCGGGCAAAAGATTTGGAACCGGAATCAAGTCTCCTGCCGAAACGTTTGAAAATACTTGAGCAGTTTCAATAATTGTCACGGTTGAGGCATTTGCCTGCATCGTTATCTCAAATGATCCGTCGGGCGTGTTACAATCTGTGGCAGGAGTTGTTTGCAAAGCTGTTAAAAGCGGCGGTTCATTTACCAGCAGATTCAACTTTTTCTCAATCGTACAATCCAACAGAATCGGATCCTGAGTCACGAATATTATTTCGTATTGGCCTGGTCCGGGAAGGCTGGGAATTAATAATTCCAGCTCAAAGAACTCACCTAAGGCAACCCGGTTTGGATCACCATTCAACTCATAAAACCACTCACCTGTAATCGGAGTATTCGGAGCAAAAGTGACTGACGTTTCTTCATAACAAACCTCTGTGGCAGTTTGATCCAAATCAAATTCAAATGCCGGGCCCACAAAAACCTCTGCTATTGAAGGGCAAGTTTCAAAAAGCAAAGCCTCTTCGTCCGATAAGCCGGCAGGCAATCTATAGCTTACAGTGACGGTGTAGATGCTTTCCTCATCGACCGTAATAGTGTTTGAGTTTTCGTCTCCGAATACCTGCCCGGCAGCATTTACCCATTCGAAATTATACAAACCATCAGCTGGATCATAATCATCAATAGCAGTAAGTTCAACAGGTGTTCCAAAACATAGGGTGGCGTCATCAGTAAGCGTAAGTTCAGGAGGAGCTACTACTTCGATTTCGGCGCTAAAACTTTCATATCCGATTTCAGCACATCGATCCACTCGGAGTTCCACTGAATAAATTCCCGGTCTGTTAAATAGTTGATCCAAAGTTTGAAACTGCTCTCCCGGCCCTCCAAATTCATTTTGGATCACAGTACCGTCTTCATGGATAATGGTCCAGAAATAGCTGTCAATATCAGGTTCTCCGCCTCCTTCAAGCAAGGCTCCGGCTCCTGAAACAGGATCAAGGCAAAGCCTTTCAGGTATCGTAAGTGCAGGTTCGGGAATCGAACTTCCTGAGTTTTGGACAAATGAAGGCAGGCCCAGATTGGTTGTTCCCGGCATTGGTTCCACGCCATCCTGGGTAAAAGTGCTGGAAGCTGTACAACCGGTTCCCACATTGATTTGGCCGATCTTGTTAGATCCTACAATTGCTGCATAAATCACTCCGTTAGGACCGATTTGCAAAGCTCCAAGATCAAGACCGGCGGTTTGGCTTACGGTTTTTTTGGTGCTGAAAATACAAGCTTCAATTTCAGCCCGGGTGGTTGCGGTGCCAAAACAAGACGGACAAGCCGCTGCGTCGGGGTTATTATTTTCCACCGGACGAATGATGAACTCTTCTACTCCCGGTCCGCCATTCCGGTACGAAACCAAGACACGTTCGCTGTCATTTGAAAATTCAAGACCGTAGACATCTCCATCACAGCCCAGGTCTAGTCTTGCATATTCTGTCATTTCCCCAGTTTCCTGGTCAAAGTCAAAAATTTCGACTTTGTTACACCCGCCTTCAGAAATTGTGACGGCAAGCTTGGTTCCGTCGGGACTGAATTTCATCGCACCCACTCCCGAATTGAACCCATGATTTGATCCAACCGAACTCAGGACTGGCTCACCGATACCGTTGACTGTGACCGGATACGCCCTGAATGTATTATTCCCTAACTCATGAAACATCACCCATGTCGTATCGCCGGCATCTAAAGCTGCTGTATTTTCTGTAGAGGGACTGAAAAGGAAATTATCCTTGGTGACGACATTGCCAACTCCGGTCTGGTTTTCAGATTTGATGTCTACCAGAGAAAACTTCACCTCATTCGTTCCATTGGCAGAAAGCTGGGTAGTGAACAAGTAAAACAATGTTTCTTCTTCCGGCACAGGAACAGCCAAAACTCCCTGACTACTGGCGTTATCTCCGCCGATTGAATCTCCATTGGCCATCAGGTCTCCGTTCAGATCCCAAACGGCTTGTCCATCTGTATAGAAGAGAACTTGACCAGCCTGATCCGATATAGTAGTAGTTCCTGCAGGGATATTCTGAGGATGAGGGCTTGCAATAGGTCTTGGGGTCGGAGCATTTTCATCAGTCGGATCAGGATTAAAATCTAAACCTGCCCCATTTCCGAAATACCAGATGTTATTGGCCTGATCAGGTACATCCCACATTTTGATGCGAATCTCTGCGTAGGCGTAGCATTCTGATCCTGGCTCCCGAACCAATACCCAGTACAATCCCGGAAGGCAGACTACATTGTCTTTAACATTTCTCCATCCCTTATCCCTGAGGTTTGACCAGAAGTATTCATAATTATCTCCTCCTCCCGCTGGCGGAGCTTCCCCGCCTTGTTCACCTTGAGCGGCCTGCGCCTGCAAAAGCGGACCAATGTCAATGCAGGACTCGCAAAGCGTGGTGTCAGATGGAGTAAAATTCGCCTCCAGATTATTCTCCGTCAGCGGAATGTTTTTAGTGACAGTTTGGGTAGTACTGT
>JBILPR010000420.1:0-3529 GCA_044373795.1 Algoriphagus sp.
CCGAGGTTTGAAACGAAAAAGATTGTTGAGTTCTTCACGAGATCTTTCGTTCATGGAAACAAAAAACAATGTTTTTTTACCAAAATTCACTTTAAATATTAGGTTCATGATTTGCAGTTTTTATTTGGGTTTGAGGGCCCAGAATTCAGTCGAAAAGGGTTGTTTTTCGGAAAAAATATTAAACTTCTTTTTTTTTTTTAGGTTCAAGCCTGCTATTTCCGGGATTTGGGAAAAGTTTTGGTTAAAACCATTTTTTGTACACAAAACCAGAATTCTCTTTTCTGTTTTTCTGCTTTTGTTCTTCCTGTTGCCTTCCGGGATAGTTGAAGCGGAATCTACGGAAGGAGATAAAGCCAGAATTGCCAAATTTTCTGGAGGCTCTGCGGTAGGCGCCCGTGGATTTGAGAATTCGTTCTATGCCTTAATTTCAAAAGCGGAGGACCGTAAAGTTCCTATATCAAGTATAAAGATTCCCTTCATTCAGAATTCTGATAATACTGTTAACAATCTAATTACGGATTTTGGATTTGCAGAGAATTTTTTGATTGGCCCCCCTGACTGCACCACTCCTCTGGATCAGGATTTCGGAACCTATGAGGATTTGTCTTACGAAAGTTCAGTAACCTACCAATGCATTCTTTACTCCTCCAGTACTGGAGATGTTGGTATTGGAGATTCAGAAGGTGAAGGGATTTCCCTTAGTCCACTTTTTTCAGGAAGTGCAGTTGTTTCATATGGTGCAGGCTCAGGTGGTGGATATGCCAGTGTTGCAAGTATTTCCACTTCTGACAATTTCAAGATTGTCTCTTTTGTTGCTGACTTTTATGGCCATTCAAACGGAAATAACTCAGAATCATATAGCATTAAAGGCTATAATGAGGGTGTGGAAATAGTCAGTGTCGAGGGATTTGGAGTTAAATCTTCAGGTACATTTGGCGTTGGTGATGCGGCTATTGTCTATGTAAGAGCAGATTACAATCAGTATGGCAGTAATTCCGGAACATTGACTTTTGGGACATCGTGGAGTAATTTAGATGAGATTAGGTTTTTTCCTGAGGAACCAGCGCCCTACAATAATTTTATTATTGGCTTGGATAACATTGATTTTGAACCGGCGGTTGTGCCAGTTACAGCTCCAAGTGTCACTTCAAATTCTGCCAGCGGAATTACTTCATCAGGTGCCACTTTAAATGGTAGTGTAACTTCTGACGGCGGCGCATCAATAACAGCCCGAGGTTTTGTCTATTCAGTTTCTGATGATACACCAACAATCGGTGAAGGTGGGGTAACAAATGTCAGCGGCGGTAGCGGAACAGGGATTTTTAGCGAAGCGATCACGGGATTGAGTCCTTCTACAACTTACTACTATCAAGCCTATGCGACCAACAGTGAAGGCACGAGTTATGGGGGAGTGCAGAGTTTTACTACACTTTCTTTGTATGCCGGTGGTTCCGGTACAGAGGGAGACCCCTATCAGATCAGTGATTGGAGTCATTTGCATAATGTCAGAGAGAATCTATCTTCTTATTTTATTCTAAATAATAACCTGGACGAGACATCCTCTGGATATAATACTTATGCATCTGCTTCCGCAAATGGAAATGAAGGCTGGATTCCAATTGTCGGTCCATGCACCAATTATGATAAAGAAAGAAGTTTCTGTTATTCATTTGAAACTTTCACCGGCGATTTGGATGGGAATGGGAAAAGCATAAAAAAGCTCCATATTAATCGGGCTGGTGAGCAGAGTGTAGGTCTGTTTTCTTCCATAACAGGAGGAGGGCAAGTTAGAAATATTCGTTTAGTGGACTTTAATATTTCCGCAGGTTATGGTGGGGGATGTTTGGCAGGAGGTCTTTCTAATGGTACAGTTTCAGACTCTCATGTGTTGAATTCTACTATCTCAGGAATTGTATCTATAGGAGGTCTGATTGGGAGCATTGATGGTTCTTCTACTATTTCAACATCTTCGATCTCGGGAACTGTCACAGGGACTGGGCAGCAAACAGGAGGATTGGTAGGTACGGTTGCAGGAAATTCCGCCATCACTCAGTCATTCAGTACTGCCACTGTTACGGCTGCAAATTTAGGCGGAGGATTAGTCGGATATCTTTCAGGCGGTATTGTTAGCAATTCATACAGTACGGGCAATGTACTTATTTCAATTTCCGATGGCGGTGGACTGGTTGGCCAGGCATATCAGGGTCTTGTTGAACAATCCTTCAGTATAGGAACGGTAAGTGGGGCAGGTATCAACAAAGGAGGATTGATTGGTAAAATTGATGGCACTTCGATTACCAATTCTTTTTGGGATACTGAAACTTCCGGAATAGCAGTCAGTGCCGGAGGTTTAGGCAAAACCACTGCCGAGATGAAAACCCTTGCGACTTTTACAGATTGGGATTTTACCAATACATGGTCGATCAACCCTACAGGATACTTTTCTTATCCGTATTTAAGAGGATTAGCTTACGATGAGCCAGGTGCTTCGCCTGAAGTGAATCCGATTCCTGGATTGGAATTTTTACCAAATACCGACCCGACGAATCCACCTGCGCCAAGTTCGACTGATGTGGCTACCTGCTCAGGCTCATCGGTGACGCTTACATCTACGGGGACGGGAACGATCAAATGGTACGATTCGGCTGTTGGGGGTACCTTGCTTTTTGAAGGAGTATCCTTTACAACACCGGTACTTACTGCCACTGCTACTTACTATGCAGAGGACAATGCGGCATTGCCTAGCCTGACCCGGACATCGGTCACGGTTTCGATTCTATCGGACAGGATTTGCGGGAGTGTTATTGATAACGTGCTCACGCTGAAACTTCCCTCTTCAGGAACTACGGTTTCGGACCTGCATGCTTCAGTAAATGAAAATATCCTGACTTTCACCGTGGCCAACAGCCAAAACAGCCTTGGTCTTTCCGCGGGTATGACCGGCATCAGCACGGATGGTACTTCAAGTATCACGGTAGATCTGGCACAGTTTTCAACTTTTGCAGGCTTGTCAGTTTTGGGTAATTCGGGTACGGATTTAGTGACCATTGGCGCAGGTGGCTTAGATTTCAGTACTGTTCCAGGAGCCGCTAATCAATTGATCAGCCTAAATCTTAGTTCTGTCACAGACAAGCTGACCGTGTCCGATGCGATGAAAACAAAGGGTACAGGAGATATTTACTTACAAAGCGGCCTAGGTTTCGATATCGGAGCACAATTGACCACCCAGGATACATTGACTATCCACTCTTCGGGAGCAATCACCCAGACAGCGGCAATTTCTTCAGGTACATTAATGCTCGGGAAAACCGGAAATACGGGAACCTATACCCTGACGAATGCAGGAAATAATTCCGGAGACCTTCGTGCAGTAGCTTCAGGCTCGATCAGCTATACCGATGCGAATGCGATTACAGTAAGAAACGCCACTACTGCAGGAAATTTCACCCTTGTTGCAGGCGGAGCTATTACGATCAGTAACACAGGGATCCAGATGACTTCAGGAACCGGAAGTGTGTCGCTGACCAAT
>JBILPR010000421.1:0-3525 GCA_044373795.1 Algoriphagus sp.
TTAATAGACCTCCCTCTAAATCAAGAGACTGGATTAACTCATTTTGATGCTTCTTGGCATTTAACCAGGCAAACTGAATGGCATTGCTGATCGCTGCACCTGACACCTCATATTTTTCGGCAAGTCGAGGTATGTTTATACCTGAGGCAACACTGATATTTGACAGCGCATTTTCCCATAATTGAATCCTTTCCTGAATGCTAGGAAGATTGAAATACAGGATAGATTGGAACCTCCTTACAAAAGCCCTGTCAATATTTGGGCGAAGGTTGGTTGCCAGGATTACCAATCCATCATACTCTTCTAAGCGTTGCAATAAATAAGAAGTCCCTTGATTTGCGTACTTGTCTTTAGAATCATTGATTTCTGTTCGCTTGGAAAAAAGGGCATCAGCCTCATCAAAAAAAAGGATCCAATTTTTATTTTCTGCAATATCCAATAATCTGGAAAGGTTTTTTTCAGTTTCTCCTATGTACTTTGACACGATACGCGACAGGTCAATCCTATAAACCGGGTGCTGGGTCTGTTTGCCCAATAGAGCTACTGTTAAAGTTTTACCGGTACCGGGAGGACCATAAAACAACGCCCGGTAACCTGCTCTAAAATTTCTCCTTAAAGATTCAGTGGCATTTATTTCTTCACGACATCCTATCCAGGTCAAGATATGGGACAATTCATCTTTCAATTGTTTATTTAAAATCAAATCCTGCATATTCAGTTCGGTAGTCAGTTCTTTGGCTGGAAATTCGGACGAAAACTTAGGTTTGATCTCTTCACCTGAAATCAGATGGTAAAAAAAGTCTTCGTTAATCACCAGTCTACTAGACCAAAAAGAAGATGTTTCCGGATCTTTGTTAAGATGAAGAACTTGGCTTTTAGCAAAAAAATGGTCTTCGGAAAAGACGCTGAATAACTCTATCCTCTTTTTGATTTCATTTCCGTTAAGTACAAAACTCACCGTTTCCGCGGTAGGTATAAAGCCCCTGTGAGATTTAAGCTCTATCCCGCCGAATTCAGAAAAAGGCCTTCCTATTGAGGTATTTTGGATGAAAAAACAATCATAGATCTGGGGACAAAGCACAGGCACCATACTCATTAATAGCACGACCCTTTCTGTCAAGTCTAACTGAAATTTCGAAACAAATTGGTTGTAGGGAACAAGATCATTATTTAGAATAGGTGGTTCCGGAAATGATTCGGATTCATTATTCCCATCAAAATAATCCTTAATCCTTACTTCTATAAATAATTTCAGCCAATCCAAGTCAACCAGGATAGGCTTTATTAATTCCTGATTCAAGCTAGTCTTCATCTCCATTGTACAGTTATTCTTGTATTCATCCAACTCAGATTAATCATGGAGATATTCCAGGGCAAGGTATCCAGAAGGACATCGTAGGCTTTCTTATCCACTATTAATTCCCACCTGTTGTCTTTCTGGTAAAGCCTCCCTTCCCTTCTTACAAAGGTTTCTCTGAAGGTTTCCATTCTTGTCCCTCTCATCTTTTCCCAATTGTAAATGGAACCCATAATCAATTTCTTACACAACTCTTCTTCCTCCTCTGAAAGATCGATTTTTGGAGCTACGGGAAAGTCTGGGGCTGCACCACAGAGAATCTTATTTAGGGTAAGATCCCATTCTTCAAACTCAGTCTTACCTGTAGCGATATATTGAAGTAACTGAATGGCTCTCTCCCTGATCTCATCTCCTTTCATCCCTTCCCTACCGACCATTCCCAATGCATTAAAAAATCTTCCGTAAAAAGGCCAAAATAAAATCAAACCAGAATTGCCTATACTTACTCCTTCTCCATAATCCACTGCATCAATTTCAACAAGAGCAATCTGTCTAATCGCCTTTTCTTCCTCAGTCACCTCTTCCTCCAGTATTTTCTTCAGTTTACTGCTGGAGTTTTTAAGACTACCCAGCAAATTGGATTTTTGATGGTCAAGAGAAAAAACCTCTATTATTATCTGGGGGTCTACTAAATCCACCCATTTTTCAACCATACCCAAAAGGATCTCAACGGGGCTTTTCACCTTAACACTCTTTTCGGCCCACCGGGAAGAAATAAAGATTAACCTATCCAGTTTTTTAACGATTCGGAGATCCTGCAAGAGATCTAATCTGACTTTTTCCCCGATATGAGCGGTTAAATCATCGAGATCCTTCGAAAGATTTGGATGGATCAATTGCAAAAACCACGTCTCCTCAAAATAAAAGGCCAATTTATAAAAATGCTGCCTGTCATTTTCGATTTGAAGACCTGCATGGATAATAACCCTCAGCTCATCAAGATCAGTACCTTTCAGTTCTGACAGCTCATTTGCCAATTGTTGAATTCCTGAAATTCCTTTTGGCAACAAACCACCATGGAGATAGGACTTAAAGATTCCTAATGGCCCCAAGGCTGGTGCATTTATTTTAGCCCTTGATGTTATACTTCCAAAAAATTCAGGGCAGTTCTGATAAAATATTTCCATATCCTCCAGATTCTTTGCCACCACGACTCTAAATGATTTTTGGGCATCACTAAGCTGGTAAAAACCCCTTAGGAAAAGATTTAATTTTTGAGACTCGGAATAGAAGTTTTTATAGAAACTCCTGTGAAACAAGCTTAAAAATAAAGCTTGCTGACTATCATTTGAACTTTTGAAAAATTCTTCAAGCCAGGCAATCATAAACCTCTTTCCTTTCAAAGTTTTCAGGTGGGGATCCTTATCCGTTAAAAAATAATCATGAATTTCCTTCAAGGATTTAATTTTAAAAAATTCAGGAAATAATTCAGGATGAATCCGATAGTTAAATAGATCATTAAAAGGAATCAATTCCAATTGCTTCAAGATACTAGTAACCTGGATTTGAAAATCCTTTTGCTTTTCAAAAAACGATTTCCCGTAATTTAAAAACAAATTGAAAGTCAATTCATTCCAGTCTTTAGACTCCATATCAAGAGGAACCTTTCTATTGACCTCAGACCAAGTGCCTTTCCAATTTTCCAAGACAACCTTTCCACCTCCTTCAATTGGTATCCAGGGAATACCCTGGATAAGAGAGGGGAAAACAGACAGGCGGGTCAAAAACAAATTTATTTCAGTAACATCAGAATTCAGCTTTTCAAGAAAACCATACATCAACTGTGATTTCATGCTGCCTACAATTCGGATAAATTTCATGTCCTTTAAAAAATAGACTTGTAGCACCAATTGAAGATATTTTTTAGACTGATAATGGGTTGAAAATTTTATCCAATCCATGATGTAAGGTTGGTGTGATTTATCAAAAAATCCTTCCTCAATTAAATACTCAATAAGAAGGGTAAATTGATTAAGAGAGAGATTATTTGAGTAATAAATGAATTGAAATGGATCCTTTCCTCGAAGAAAGTCGAAAGAGCTTTCATAACCTGATTTAATGAGTTGTTCGATTTTTTGATTTCCACTAAAACTTCCCAGCTCTTCAATAATAAGTTCACCTTCGGAACCTTCCAATTGAAGAATCTCAAGGAGTTGTTTCCAATTACC
>JBILPR010000422.1:0-3514 GCA_044373795.1 Algoriphagus sp.
CATAATTAGCGTCGTTTTTCTCTTTAGACGACTCTTAAATTCAATTCCTTCGGGGCGGTCCTGATTTTTCTTGACGGGGGGGCATGACGAGCTCAATTAATTTTGGTAAAAACTCATCAAACTCCTTCTGCTGGGACGGATTACAGATATTTTTAAGTTTTTGGAAATGATCAAATGTGGCTTTCATTTTCGCTCTTTCTATCGATGCAAATTCAGACTCCAACGAATCTTTTTGAGCTAAATCTATTTCAGAAGATTCCAAAAGCATGAAATACAATTCAAGCATTTCATTCGCTTTTGAATTCAACTCTTTGATTTGATCCCTGTGTTCTTCTTTCAGGGTTGCAAATTTCGCCTGCTGATCCTCATCTAAAGAGAGGGCATTTATGATCTGTCTGTCTCTTGGTGGCTGATCACCGGGACCTTGTCTTCCCGGAGTTTTTCCTCCAAGAAATAAAAAAAGGATCGTTGCATTCAATACAATCAAGAGTATGACCAGGACGATCCAAATAGTTTCTTTCTTCATGATTGATGGGATTAATAGATCTCGAATTGATAAGAGTGAATCTGGTAAGTGCTTTCTGTAACCATAGATTCTGAGCCACTATCGGATACCATCTGAATAATCAAAACAGAATTAAGAAGCAAAGTGAAAGCGCAGAGGCTGACCGCTACCTTCATTTTAAAATTCCACAATATTCCGGAATTGACTTCCCCCAGTTTGGCTTCAATTCTGGTAAATAAAAACGGATTAGGTTCAGCCCGTTTTTGGCCCCTGATCCCTTCGATGATTTCATCTTCCCATTCGTGATTTTCCATGTCAATTTATTAGACGTCAGTTAGTTGTTTTTCCTTCGGTTTGGGTTGAAAATTTCCAGCTTCTTCCGAAGATTTCCTTTAGCTCGCTGAATAAGCGATTCGACAGCTTTTTCCGAGACATTCATGATCACAGAAATCTCTTTCTGCGGAAGGTCTTCGATATAAGAAAGGATAAAGGCAGTTTGCTGTGATTCGGGTAATTCCGAGACTGATTTCAGAAGAAGTTCTGATTTCTCTTTGTTTTCGAGGACTCTATCAGGACTCATGAAATGTGCAGGATCAACCTTCAATTCCCCAGAGTCCTTTTTGAAAAGGCTCATCAGAAACCCGGCTCTTTTTTTCCTGTTTCGATGGCGTAATCCATCCAGGCATTTATTGACAGTAATCCGGTAAATCCAGGTACTTACGGATGAAGCTTCTTTAAAACTCCCCGCAGACCTGAAAACCTCTAAAAAAACATCCTGAGTAACTTCCTCAGCTTCCTCGGCATTCTGGAAGTAACTAAAGGAGGTGTTGTAAACCCGGGACTTAAAAGTTTCATACAAATCCCTGAAAGCGCCCCTGTCACCAGATGCAATCAGCTTGATTGTCATGAAATGATTTGTATCCAAATGAAGTCTGAAGTTGAAAGTCTTAAGTCTGAAGGTTGAAAGGTGAAGTTTGAAACTTATCTGCTATCTCTTTTCTCCTATCTCTTTTTTTCTAATGTCTTAAATCTAAAATCTTACGTCTAAAATTTAAAGTCTTAAATCAAAGATCCTTCGCATTAAATGTATCGCCTTGGCTCAAATCTCCGGTTTCAAATCCTTTTAAAAACCATTTCATTCGCTGAGTGGAAGTTCCGTGGGTAAATGAATCCGGCACCACTCTCCCGCCGGATTGCTTCTGAAGTCTGTCATCTCCGATTGCATTGGCAGCATTCAGCGCTTCATCCAAATCTCCTTGCTCCATCATTGCTGCAGATTTTTGACTATGATGAGCCCAAACTCCAGCCAAAAAATCCGCCTGTAATTCCAGCATCACCGAATATTGGTTGTACTCTTTCTCGCTTACCTGACCTCTGAGATTGTGAACTTCATCCGTCACTCCATTGATTTTTTGGATATGATGCCCTACTTCATGCGCGATTACATAAGCCTGAGCAAAGTCTCCGGGAGCATTCAACCTACTTTCCATGTCTTCGAAAAAGCTCAAATCGATGTAGAGTTTCTCATCAGCCGGACAATAAAAAGGACCTGTTGAGCTGCTGGCATTTCCGCAGGCAGAAGTCACAGAACCCGTAAATAAAACCAAGGTTGGTTCGCGGTAATTCTCCATCAATTGATTCCAGACATCTTCTGTGTCCGCTAGAATCGTGGCGCTGAACTCAGCCAACCGATCTTCTTCAACCGAGGGTTGATATTCGGTTTCGGTAAGTGATTGACCTCCCTCACCACCCAAAAATCCTCCGATCAGAGAAAGCGGGTTGGTGCCTGTGACAACTGAAAACACGATGACTATACCGACAATAATTAATCCTGTCTTGGAAAACAGGATTTTGATCAATGGGCCTATTAGAAAAGGACTAATTCCTCCACCGCCTCCACCAAATCCACCTGCGGATTTTCCCCGTCTGTCATCAATATTTGAGCTTTGTCTTCTTCCTGTCCACTTCATGTTATAAAAAGTTTGATTTTGTTTAAAATTAACCAAATTGGATCGGCTGTAGACCAATCAAAACCTATTTAAAGTAAATATTTACTAAAACCCAAAACCTATGAATTTCAAATTAGTACCCAAGCTTCTCACTCTGATTGCACTGATTTTCACTTTCTCGTATGCAGAGGCGCAGTCCTACCTAGGCACAAAAGCCCCAAAAGGAGCCAAAGTCTACCTGGACGGTTCTGCAAAATCTCTCCACAAAAACTGGAAATATTGGGAAGGACCAAGATTTTCATCCGAAATGCCAATCAAATGGCCAGAAATTACTGATCCTGTTGACGGTGGCAAGGTGATCAGCAGCAATGATCCGGCCGGAGCGGGAGGAAAATATGGAGCGGCCGATATTGTGACCAAAGATGAGTTTCGTGACTTCACTGCTCACGTTGAATTCCTAATCAAAAATGAAGGAGGAAACAGCGGGGTCTACCTTCAAAACAGATACGAAATTCAGGTTTTGGATGGCGATTACGGACTTCATGGCATGGCGGCAGTCATCAACGAACATCTTCCAACTTCTGAAGAATACAAAGGCGTGGGGAAATGGAATGCCTATGACATCGAATTCAAAGCTGCAAGATTTGTGGATGGAAAGCTGACCGAAAAAGCAAGAGTTACGATCTATTTCAATGGAGTAAAAATCCATGATAACAAGGAAATCTCTCAGGTTTGGGGCGGACCAAACTCAGGAATCGATGGAGGTAATGATAAAGGAAAAGGAATTACAGATACTCCGGGAGGCTTGAAACTTCAGGCAGAAGGTCACGATGTTCTTTACAGAAACATCTGGATCAAGGCGAATTAGTATTTTATCTAATAAAATTTTCTTTTAAGGAAGAATCCAATCCCGATAAACCTCAATTTATCGGGATTACTTTTTTTACTGAAGCACCTCTTTCAAAATCCCTGTTCCTCTTCCGACCATATGCCATTCACTGATTTCCAGATTTACCTCAGCCAGCATTCCGGGTTGCATGCCCAGATAATCTTCCTGAGT
>JBILPR010000424.1:0-3512 GCA_044373795.1 Algoriphagus sp.
TCCCTGATCAACGCCCTGAAAAATTTGAGCTGCAGGTTCTGAATCTGACAGGTTTTGACCCGATGAGCTTAGGACAAACGGAAAATAAAATGTTAAAAAGCATAGAATTAATCTGGCTGGACGCGGTACTTTTTTCATGGGTATTTCTATTTATTTGTTGACTTCTGACAGACTTTGAGTAGCCATTTGGTGCGACCCTTTTTTACTCTTTTAAATTGGTCTTGACTTCGATCGGCTGAGGCTTTGCTTTTCTTAGTCGCCCTGTTTTTAAACTCCACACCCAAAGGATTTACCCTGGCCGTTGAAGTGGTTATTGACGACTCAAATAAAGCCCTGAAACCATGCCCCTAAAAAAAGTGTTTGTTTCAAAACTCGTTTTGAAACAAACAAAGAATTAAGTGCATTTATTCCGATACTAAATGGGCTTTTGAAGGGCTGACAGGTTCAAAAAATCATTGGAACACTTGAATAAAAGGAAGTGAAAGCAGGGTTCTTTCCTTCTGCGGAACAATGAAAAGAGTGTGGTCATGAAAAAATTAATAAGCTCAGCCTGTAGAAAAAGTACCAGATCGAACCTGAAAGTCCAGCCCGACTCAGTCAAATCAGGACCACGAAACTGATCTCTGAGCACATCAGTACTCTTGGTTTTGAACAGATGCCGGACAGGAGAAAACAAGCATCGGCTATTCCGGACTCGGGATCAGTTGGACAACATAAAGTCTCCAGTCAAACCACCTCTCCCAACTTGAGACGGAAAGCTTCAGTGTACACAGGGGGGGAAGTCGCTTCAGCAAGCCGAGCGCGGGAATGCAGGGGGCAGTCGCGGACAGGTATCGGTACGTCGACCAGCCAACTAGCCCATACTTGGCTCTTCACTATAAATGCGCTTCGGACACTTAACGCCCAACCAAAGTTTTAGGCTAAGCCAAAAGTGCAGAATCAATAAATGAGGAATCTGTAAGGATTCCCGATTGGGGGTAAGAAATGAAACTGTTTACCTTCGTCAACAGACCATAGATAAGGAAATTGAAGCCGAACCAAGGTTTTATCTTCCTTAAATCCCTGTTAGAGCCAAACATTTGGAAATCTATTATTTCCCAAGCTATGTCCCGATACATAGAATTCTATTTCCATCCTTCAAATTAACAAAGCAGAAAAAACTTTCCTGAACATGTTTTTCGTAGCTATATATATCCCTAAAAATCAGACGGACACATTTCATTAACAAAAAAATACCATTTATTTTTATTTTTTTGAATATGCGTAATATCATGATTGATCGATTTTTAAATAGCTTATAAATGTTATATTTCTAAAAACGTTATACTATGATGTAACTGTTGAGATAAATGGTATTAAAGATCAAAAACACTTTGTTTTATAATTAAAACCGCTCAAATAAGCTTTTTTCTAAGAATAATTTTAAGTTCTATAAAAAAAATCATGATTATCCGCTTTCTTAGCGGCAGCTTAATTTGACGGCCTAAAAGTCAGTTTGATTTCAGTTTTAGCAAACTTCAGTAGTCTATCTTCCAGCACAAAAACCAAATGAAATTTCCCTAATGATATCATTGGGGTTAATCCTAGAAAAAATATGTGATTATCCCCAATATTGCCACTAGTTAGTTTAAACAATTGAAAATTCAGAAGAACGTTTGATTTTGGATTTCTTCCCTCTTCGGTCATCGGTCTTCCAACCCGTTAATCAAAGAAAATTCGCCTACTGGCAAAATAGCGTATATTCAGAAAAAAGCATTTATTTATGTACTTCTTTTATTTTTTTCAAATTATTTTAACTTTCACATTAGGCCTAAACGGTTTACTACTTTCATTCAAAGGCTATAATATATCCAGATACCTCAAATATTTAGGGGCTAATTTATTAGCAATGACACTTTTTCTTTTAGCGATTTCATTTTTTTATGACTTTTCTCTACTACGTAGTTACCCCCATCTTTTAGTGACCCTCAGTCCTTTAAATTTCATATTAGTTCCCTTGTTTTATTTTTCAGTAAGGAGTATCTCAACGGGTGAAAACTATTTTGGAAAGAAGGATATCATCCATTTAATACCAGCAATTTTGCGTTTTATAGATTTAATACCAATTTACTTACTTCCCCAAGAAGATAAGTTGGCAATAATTAATAAATACTTTCCTTCGTTATATGATTTAAGTATCCATACTTCAGGATTTATTACTGGGAATTGGTCTAGAATAATTTGTTTTATATTAATTATTTATTATTTTTCAAAATCAATAAAATTATTGTTTAATTTACCAAGTGAGATATTGAATAAGTTTAAAATCGAAAAATTCAATAATGTATTGTTTGGGACTTTAGTTGCTATGACAATTATGTACGCCTGTTATCTTGTGATATTTTTTACAAATGCTCAATTTTATTTCTTAGAAACAGAATTCGCTAATGTTAGAGATTTTTTTTATTTTATTCTATTTTCCACTATTCTTGTCTATGATATTTATTTGTTTTTAAAGATAGAGTTTGGTTCTAACACAAATTCAAATACAGAATCTTTAAATACTGAAATAGATCTCCAATCATCAACCTTAAATCCTTTTAGCAATTATCCATTAGACTGGGAAGATACTGGTTTAAATAAATTAGAAGTAGAATCCAGGTTGAATCATGTTTTGGATGAAAAGAAAGTTTTCTTAATTAAGAACCTGACTGTAAAAGACTTTTCGATTGAAGCAGATCTACCTGTACGATTGCTTCCTCATATTTTAAATTTGACTTTTAAAAATACATTTAAAGAGTTAATAAATGAGCGAAGAGCGAAATTTGCAAAAGAGAAAATTGAAAGCGGTTTTTTGCTTGAATTCACAATAGACGCATTATCGATTGAATGTGGGTTTAATTCACGAGTTACTTTTTACAACGCTTTCAAAAAAGAGTTGGGTTTAAGTCCCAATCAATATTGGGCTAAAATCAAAGAAGAATCTAACATATTAAATTGAGTAATCTTTGCATATCAAAAACTTTCAATGTCAAGTTTTAGGTTACTGATTGCGGTAGGATCCCATTTGAGGTTGAACTTACCCTCTTTTTTGCAGAGGATAATTCAGTAAGAGGGACATCCACTAACTCTTCAAACTTAGTATAAGTGGTCCTGTCATCGGTCTGAAGAACAGCATCCTTTTGGATGAAATCCTGGATCAGTTTCCCAGCTGTTATGGACTTTAAGTCCTAAGTCTTCTTCCTACTAAAGTATCTGCAGCTTAAAAAGTCCGGATTTTGAGCAGAAAGAGCCTCCACTGCACCCTTAAACCCGAAATATGCATTAGCAATTCTATTGCGGCCAGTAATTGCTTCAAAATCAGTCACTACGTTGCTGTTTTCGACTTCACCATAGCGGTGCTATGCCTCAGTCTCCAAACAGCCTGATTTTATTGCACTTACTGTCCTCATAACGAAACCTAATGCATAGTCCGGGTTAAAGGAATTCCCCTGTCTCCCTGTCTTTTGATTTTCTGAGCATGCTACTTATTC
>JBILPR010000423.1:0-3512 GCA_044373795.1 Algoriphagus sp.
CTCGAGAATCGACTGGATCGGCTCCACCGGTAGCGGGAAAACCAGAACCTACAACTACAATTACGACAAAGCGAATCGGATCACCGAGGCAAACTATTCCGCAACAAACGAGACAAATTGGTATACGGTAAACGGGATGGGATATGATGCCAACGGGAACATCACGGCAATGACAAGAAGAAACGAGCGGACTGCAGGAACCTATGACATAGTGGACCAACTGACCTATTCCTATCAGGCAAACAGCAATAAGCTGACACAGGTAGCCGATGCATATTCAACCACAACCTACACTGCCAAGGACTTCAAGGAAAGAAGCGCCACAGCATACATCTATGATGGTAACGGGAATTTGCAAACCAATTTAGACAAACAGATCAGCAACATCACTTACAACCACCTAAATCTTCCCAGCGAAATTTCATTTAATACCGGGGCAAAAATTAGGTTCTCCTACGATGCGGAAGGAGCCAAGCTGACCCAGAAGTTATATAATACCTCTGGAGCATTGACCAAGACCCAAGATTATATGGGAGAGTTTGTCTATCAGGATGGTGCTTTAGACTACCTGATTCACGAAGAAGGTAGGGTAGCGTCTGAGCCAAGCGGACTGTTTTACGAATACTTCATGAAAGACCATCTGGGCAACGTAAGACAGGTGCTGCGAAATCCAACCCCAAATGCCCGTATTGCCACCATGGAGCAGGCTAACGCAGAGGAGGAAGAAAGTCAGTTTACCCAAATCAAACCGACCCGAAGGAACGAACCCAAACACAATGTGACAAGGGGAGGCAAGGATGTAGCATGGCTGAACGCGAATAGAGGCGAAATGGTAGGCCCGGGTACTTCTCAGGATATTTTCGAAGGTGACAGTGTGGTCTTATCGGTACACGGCAAATTTCTGGACAGGAGAAAATCCAAGGTAAATCCAGCCAGTTTTGCAGCCACTGGAGGTAAAACCGCGCTATTGGACCAACTGAATGAATTGGCTCTAAATACAAGCAGGGCGGGTGGCGCCAATCCAATTGCAGTTCTGAACTTGGTGGACATCCTGGCCAAAGACCTTCAAAAGAAAGAAGTGCCTGAAGCCTACCTGATCTATGCATTATATGATGAGGACAGTAACAGATACGAGGTAGGCAAGAAAGTTCTGACCCGAAACGCGGCCAACCAGCATGAAGAGCTCGAAGAGAAACTAGCCATCAAGAAAAACGGTTATATTGAAACATTCGTGGTGAACGAAACAAGTCAGGATGTATGGTTTGACAATTTCCGGGTTCTGAGCCAGGGATCACTCTTGGTTCAGGAAACCCATTATGATCCCTGGGGATTGGAACTTACCGGGATCGGGTACGAGTATGCCGGAGTGAAGAAGAATAAGTATCTATACAACGGGAAAGAACTGATTGAGGACAATGGGCTTCAGTATTACGATTACGGGGCTAGGATGTATGATCCTGGGATTGGGAGGTGGGGGGTGGTGGATCCGATGGCGGATCATAAACTTCAATTTGATAAATCACCCTATGCCTATGGATGGAATAATCCCATAAAGTATATAGATCCAAATGGAATGTGTCCAAATGGATGCAGTGAAGGGGAAAAGAGAGGAGATTTCACTTGAATTCTGAAAGAAGGTTGTCGAGGATTCTTCATGAGGCCAATCTTTTGTGTCAAAAGACTTATCTAAATTCCTTTGCCAGTTTTTTTTCTATGGACTTGGCCTTCAGAACCAACCAAAGCTTTGGATTTCAAAATTTCCCGAAATCAAAAATATAAACCGGAGACAGGAATGAAATTTGGACTTGAAACTGGGTAGGTGAGATTAGGATGGACGAGTGAAAAAGCAGGCTTATGATGTATGCTAACAGATATAGCAATTCAGGATAGACTTTGTCTTTTTAAGAGGATTGGATATGGTGTTTATTCTGGGTTTCTCTCGAAAAAAGAAAAATGTCAAATTTTTTCTAAAAACTGTTTAGAATAGTTGGATATGTGTAGGATTCCGAAGAATCAGATATATAATTATAGGAAATACCCAGTAGTGGGTATTTTTTCTCCTGAAATCCCTTTTTTTAAGGTCAAGTTGTTGAGAATGATCTTCAGGCTAATCCTGCCTTTACCATGGCAAAAGAAAAGTTTATGGTATTAAGACAGAAATCAAACCCTATCCTTACTTTTAAGTGTTTGGTAAGAAAGTTTAGGCAAGAAGCTTGGGCGAAGCAGAGAAGCAGGAACCAATGGGGATTCTCTTCACAAAACCAGAATTCCAGGTTGGCAAGAACAAGGTGTAAGACTTGTAAATAGCAACAAGCCGAAAGGAAGGAACATTTTGTTTTAGTTCTCAACGAGAAAAAAAATTAACTAAAAAAAATTTAAAAATCTTTTCCCGATCTTTTGGGGGTTATTTATGAAAAGTAAACTCATCCTTTTAGTCTTTTTCGCATTCCTGCAAGGAATTCCTGCTTTTTCGCAATCTGAAGAAGAGGAAGTAAAGGCAGTGATCGTTTCTCTTTTTGACGGGATGAGAGCCAAAAATGCAGATCAGGTTGCGGCAGCCTTCACTCCTGAAGCAATCATGAATACAGTGATAGCGAAGCCTGAAGGAAGTGAAGTAGGAAGTAATTCAGTCGCTGATTTTGCCAAGCGGATTTCCACTACTCCTGCGGAAACTCAATTGGATGAGAGAATTCTGGATTATCAAATAAAAGTTGACGGCACCATGGCATCGGCCTGGACACCCTATAGATTTTATGTAAATGGAATTTTCAGCCATTGCGGAGTCAATTCATTCCAGTTGGTCAAAACCGCTGAAGGCTGGAAAATAGTCTACATCATCGATACACGACGCAAAGAACCTTGTACAGAGTAATTTTATGAACGATTTAAAAGCAAAAGTTTATCAGTCCGCATTAACGCTGCTGAAAGAAAAATACAGACTTCTCAAGCAAGAGAGGGATACCATGCTGGAGGGAATTCTTGAGGAAACCAAAAGCAGTGCTGGTGATAAGTTTGAGACAAGTCGCGAGATGATGACCCAGGATTTGATGACTTTGGAGTTGCAGATCAAGCAAAGTAAAATTGATCTGGATGAAATTCAGCGCTTGCAAGCGATCAAAGAAACGGCCCCAACTGTTCAGGAAGGAAGCATGATAAAACTTGGATCTGATTGGTTTATGCTCGCAGTGAGCGTCGGCCAAATAAATGTGGATGACCAAAAAGTCTATTTATTGAGTAAAAACTCACCTCTTGGCCAATTGATATTAGGTAAAAAGAAAAACGATGAGGTGAATTTCCGTGGAAAAAATCAACTGATCGAAGAGCTTGTCTGACACTCAGATGTTACTCTGATTTCGGGATCAACCTCATTATTTCTGTAGTACCATCCAGCAGGGTAAGTTTATCTTTCCCTGCTTTTATGTTTTTCACCTTTCCGATGGCTGAGATAAATTCATCTTCCCCACTTCCCTGACAAGCTTTTCTGGTCATTGCTCCCGGATCGAGTTGGATTG
>JBILPR010000425.1:0-3510 GCA_044373795.1 Algoriphagus sp.
GAAGTATCTGCTACCTTTTACCTTATAAAAATCATAACTATTCGATTGAGATTTTAAAAAAATAATTTATTCCTGAAGTCACTTTCTTGAAATCCATTTTATTAAAATTAGAATAAAATAGCGAATCCACTGTTTCTTTTACAACATTTTGACGTTGCTTTTAAATTCTTAAAAGCCCGGATATCAATGCCTTCCCGTAAATATCTTATTCAACTGTTTTACAGAATAGCTAATTCGGATATTGCTTTTTAAGCTGAAAAAATCCCTCTTATCCTTTTCGAAAAAGAACATTTCAGACCATTCATCAAAATTTGCCCAAATAGGCTCAGGGATTGACCGAATACAGGTAATCGACTACACCTGAAAACGATATATTCGTAACCTATTTCAGAAGTTTTGAATCCTAAAAACCAAATTTCGTTTTTGACATGTCAAAAATCACCCTCCCGCTTATAGGCCTGTTTGCTCTTGGCGCAATGGTAAGTTGCAACGAATACAAACCCTCAAAAACCGCTGATCTCGATGAACTCAACGCTTATTTTTCTCTTACGGCTTCGGATACCTCCACGGCCGGGGCAGACAGCACCGAGCTGATCATCACCAATTTTGCAGGTCCGGATTTGGTTCCAAGTCCATCTTGTCTTGCGGTTGCCCCTACAGGTGAAGTGTTTGTAGGAGTCGATATGATCGGTTCCCTTGGAAAAACTCCCGGTCTTGGAAGTATCGTGAAACTCGTGGACAGCGATCACAACGGGACGCTGGACAGTCATACAGAATTCGTCAAAGTCGATAACCCTCGCGGAATTATTGCAATGGGAGATCAGGTCTTTGTGCTTCACACAGTATTTGGACAAGACAGCCTTGCTTCAGGAATGGATTTGGTGGTCTTCGAAGACAAGAATCAGGATGGAGTGGCAGACGGCCCTTCCAAACCTTTGATCCAACATATCAGCTCTCCGAAACATCTCAGAGACCGGGGAACAGACCACTCAACCAATGGAATCCGAATGGGAATCGATGGATGGATTTACATTGCTATCGGCGACTTTGGCTTCCACGATGCAGAAGACAGAACCGGTAAAAAATTAACGATGCTTGGCGGTGGAATTGTTCGCGTGAGACCTGACGGCACTGAAATGGAAGTGTATACGCATGGCACGAGAAACATTTACGATGTGGCCATCGATCCGTTTATGAATATTTATACCCGTGGAAATACCAATGACGGCGGCGGTTGGAATATCCGTTTCATCCATCACGTTCAGAGCGGGGAATATGGGTACCCAAGTTTGTTTAAGAATTTCACCGACGAAATCATTCCTGCACTGAAAGATCTGGGAGGAGGATCCGGTACCGGAAGCTACTTCATGGATGACAGTCGCTGGCCGGCAAAATACAATCAGGTACCGATGATGGCAGATTGGGGAAAAAGCCAATTGTATATCCACCGCGTCAGTATGGATGGCCCGAGTTTCACTCAGCAGGACGAGCAGTTTATCAAGCTAGCCCAAATTTCAGACTTAGATGTGGATGGTTCTGGCACGATGTATCTTACGGCTTGGGATGGTGCCGGCTACAAAGGAAGTCCTGAAAAAGGATTTCTCGTAAGAGTAGTGCCTTCAGACTGGAAATATGAAGCTTTCCCTATCCTGAAAACTGCTTCTGTGGATGAATTGGCAGAATTGCTGAAAGCCACCAATTCCGTAACCAGACTGCATTCCCAGCAGGAATTGCTTACCCGATCTGCTGAGGAAGCAGCTGCCGCATCGCTGAAAATTGCGCAAGACCAAACTCTCCCGCTTGCTGCAAGAGTTGCAGGAATCTACACGTACGCACAGGCAGCCTGTGCCAGCGGTGTGGCCGAATTGCTCAAATTAAGCAAGGAGGATAAAATCCGTGAGTTTGCGCTTCGTGCACTTGCCGATCGCAAAACCTGTCTTCAGGCTGTACCTGTTGAGCCATTTATTGCAGGCGTAAAAGATGCTAACCCTCGGGTCCAGTCTGCATCAATTGTAGCTTTGGGCAGAATCGGAAATCTTAAAGCTGCAGAAACTTTGCTTGAAGTATCTGTTCCTGAATCAGCTAAAATCCCAGAAAAAGGAACAGAAGGACCACATGCCACTCCTAATTCAGCAATCATTCTTCCTCACTTGGCAGTTCGCGCATTGGTGGAATTGAACGCCGTGGAGGCAACAGTCGAAGCTTTAGACTCTGAAAATTCCAAACTTGCTCTTTGGGCTTTACGTTTCATACACGATCCAAAAGCTGTTGACGGACTAATCGCTGCTTATCAGGAAAGCGATGATGCTGCTCAAAAGGATAAAATTGTAACCACGCTTTCCAGAATTTACCAGAAAGAAGCTCCTTATGATGGAAGTTGGTGGTGGGGAACTCGCCCTGATACACATGGTCCTTACTATAAGGCGATCTACTGGGAGTCTTCAGAAAAGATAAAAACCTTCCTCTTGGGAGAAATGACTGCTGCAGTTGAATCCAAAAAATCCTTCTTCGCTGCTTTGAATGACCGAAATCGTCTCGGAATAGTTGAATTGGGAACAGAATCTGAAACTCCACAGGTTGAGGAGGCCTCAGTCGATTTGGAATCCATCAAAAACAAGAAAGGCCAGGTTGGTGAGTCATCTATTGAAGATGTGGTCCTTGCCATGGCTGACTTGAAAGGTGATGCGGTAAAAGGAAAAACACTCTTCACAAGTCAGGGATGTATCGCCTGTCACAGCATCGAAAAAGGTCAGGTGATGAAAGGGCCTTTCATGGGTCAGATTGGCTCCATCATGAATCGCTCACAAATCACCGAATCTATCCTGAAGCCAAACGCTTCGATTTCTCAGGGCTTCGCTTCGGTCATGATTACCTCCAATGACGGCAAGACTTTTATGGGTTTTGTGACGGGGGAATCAGCCCAGGAACTTACCATCCGTGATATTGCAGGCAATGCTACCAAGCTGGAAAAGAAGAATATCAAAGAGAGAAAAGAACTGGAAAACTCAATGATGCCTCCGGGCTTGGCCAATTCACTTTCCTTTGAGGAATTGGCATCTTTGGTCACTTATTTAGAGCAACAGAAATAAATATGTTGGATGACCGATGCGGGATGTTGAATGACCGATTTTGAATCCAAATCTTACTAACCAGAAAGCCGGACTTGTTCCGGCTTTCTGGTTTTTAAACAGTGATATAGTTGCCTGATTACAAGTAAGAAAATTAATATAGGTTTGATCGATAAAGTTCCGAAGTCTTTTTATGATTTGAAAGTCAAATTACCTCATCATCAAAGCCGATAGGATTTTTTCAATCTTGCATTTATACTGATAATCATAAAATATTATATTGGAACACTATTTTAAAAGTTACCACCCTGGATCCCAAAAATTATTTTTTCCATGTCAAAATTCACCTTTACACTACTATCCTTTCTTGCTCTTGCTTTAATGGTAAGTTGCAAAAGATCCAAGCCTTCAGAACTGCAAATGACCGATTTTGCAGGTCCGG
>JBILPR010000426.1:0-3508 GCA_044373795.1 Algoriphagus sp.
CGCTGAGGATTACCAATTGGTACGATATCAGGAATTTGAAAAAAGGACAGGTAAACCCACTTTTATCGTGTTGGGAGTTGACGGAAAGCCAGGTTCTCCACATGAGGTTTTTATAATTCCCGTAGGTGTTTTCAAAAACCCTAACCAGCATAAATCCAATCTGGTTAAATTCAAAAAATGGAGCCAAAAAGAGGATTTTTACTTTGACCGGGAGAAGGGAGAATTACGGTAGGGTTTATTGGAATTGAGTATGTAGTCACAAATTTTTTGAAAAATTCAAGATTGTAGATTTTTTTGTTTCTATAGAATCGCTTAAAATAGAATCATTCAAATATTTTTAAGGACAATTTTTTCCTATGATGACTATCAGAAACTTTAGATTGATTTTGGGGATTTCCTTGATATTTTACCCCTTCGTAGTCCTTGTAATGCTAAAGCCGGAAGATTTTGGCAATACACCTCTAACCCTTATTATTTCTCTTGTTTTCACCTTCCTTGGAGTTTCAGTTTTATGGTTTATTGGAAAATCAGCGGAAAAACTAAGTGGGAAATTGTGGAAGCGAGAAGAAGAACCCGAAATGCCGGAACCCACAAATTTTAAAGAAGTGATTCAGGAAACAATTTCAGAAATGCTGAATTTACCTGTGGTCGGAGAAGGTATCGCTACGATAATAGCCTTATTTCCAATGGGGATTGTGGTTGTCCTAAACGAAGATTTTGGATTCCTGAATTACGACACCTCTGTAGAAATCATTGTTTTAAGTCTTATTACTTTGATTTGGGTTGAAATTTTAGAAAAGGAGTTTAAAATACTTTTGTGCATTCCCTACCTTCCGATACCGATAAAATATGCTTGCTATTTTATCATAGGAGGCAATCTTATCGTCAGAGGAATTGAGTGGTTAGGCATTCATGATTTTGGCTGACCAGCTAAACTCCCAATACATTGGAAGCAACAATATCGAGCTTTCTACTAATTTCTTGAGCCATTTTCATGAAGCCTGGATGATCAGATCTGAACTCTGAATAGAATGAATTATTTCTATTAACTCTACTAATCCATTATTAATTAAAACGTTGAAACTATAATCCTTGAATCTTTGTAAATTTAAATTATGGAAAAAATCTTAATTGAACCTGCAGACCAATCCAAACTTGACCTTGTAAAATCAATGCTTAAGGCCATGCAAATTAGCTTTCAAGTTATCACAAAAGAGTCTCTTGAGCTGGATAATATCCTTTCTGACATAAAAGAGGGTTACCTGGAAGCTAAAGATATGGAGTCTGGAAAAGTAGAATACAAAACTTATTCTTCCTTTTCAGAAATGGAAGATGACTTATAAATTAGCTTTTACAAAGAGCTTTGGCCGGGAGTTAAAAAAGCTCAAAAAGAAATATCCTACTATTTTGGCTGACTTGGACAGGTTAGCAGTGGAGTTACTGAAAAATCCAACGCTTGGTAATCCTGTTTATAAAAATTGTTACAAAGTAAGGGTTTCAATTTCCGGAATGCGCAAAGGAAAATCCGGATCCGCCAGGCTAATCACCTATGTAGTTTATTCAAAACTAACCATATTCCTCATTGCCATTTTTACAAAATCTGAAAGGGCATCAATTTCTGACAAAGAAATTGAAGATTTAATTAAGAATTTAGAAGATTAGGGGTAGCCCTTGGCCTCTGGATAGTCGATGTTTTCAGATGCAGAAAGAAGTTCATCTACTCTGGCAACAATAGCATTGTATTCTTTTTCTGACTTGATCATGATTCAGATTTCTTGGAAAAAAATTGAGAGTTGGAATTATTTCAAAGCTCATCAAGTAAATCCTCTAAAGATTGGCCTTTCAACTTTCCTTCTGGAAAATACGGCAAACTACTTTCCGATACAGAAAGTGTAACTATTTGTAATTAAGATGTATAGAAAAAATCGGTACAAATATGGTCCAAAATCGAGTTGGACTTTTTATTCGCGCTTAAAATCTGTTTTTTATCCAGTCTTTTCTCCCAATTTCTGGTTGGGTCAATTTCAGTTATTTTTTCTGAATCAAAACTTTTGTACTCCCATAGTTACCCTTTCTTGATAAGCCTTTTTAAGATCCTCGGTGAGAAAAGACTTTTCAATTAGTGTGGTAGCCTTTGGTAGCCATTTTTCCAGCCTTTTATAGACACTTTTTATTTGTTTTTCATTTAGTTTCAAAACTTCCCCAAGTCTATCAAAATATCCTTTGTTGAAATTTCTCTTTTTTCCACCTAGTAGGAGAGCCGTATCTTCCTTGTCTTTTGGTAGAATGATTTTGACATTAAGTAAATCATAGGCAGGAGATAGTGTCCAGCCCTGATCTGTTTTCCACATTGAGAAGTTTTTCAGGTGCATGTCATTGTTGCCAATGACATAATTAAAGACGGCCAGCTCGAAAAATCTCATTTTATCGAGGACGATATTGATGGACAATTCACCAATTACTTTTCCCAAGGTTTCCATATTTCCTTTGTATTTGTCTTCCAGTTCCAGAATCTGCAAGAAATCAATCATGTGGATTTTGGAATGATCTTCAATGCGGTCAATTCTCCTTGTGAGATAGGACAATTCGCCCGAAGCCAATCGAATCAAAATAGACGGCACCACTTCAATGTTAAACAATTCCGCTAACCTCATGGATAAATGCTCATTTTCTGGCATCTGAGGGTATTGGATATTTTGTGGCTTCAGAATATACATACCCTCCAGCGCATCTAGGATCGTCAGTCGCCCTTGATGCCCATTTTCCAGTTCTGTTTTAATCCATCCCAGTGATAGTTTAGGTTGAACTCCCGGAACTGTGATTGAACTTTCCGCGGCCTGTTTTGCCAAAACCTCCATTTCAGACAAGTGATAGGGAAGCTGTGGGGCATGTGTAGTCCCAAAGAATTTTTTGACGCACTTGGGATGATATTCCCCCGATTGACTAACGTTCAAGGGTTCATAACAATAGAGGCATTTATTCATTTCCTTTAAGGGTCAAAGGGTGAACACTTACAGCTCCAATGGCATTTTGGCAACACGCCAAGAGTAATCCCATACGATCATTTTTATTGATCTTCCAGCTTTCTGCCGCGATATTCAATAACCAACCTTCGGGAATCAAACCGTCAAAAAAGGGAAACAGGCGTGTACTTCGATAGGGATGAGTAGTCACGGGCATACGAAACGTGATGAATTGATTGGGGTGTTTTTGGGCGTAAGATTCGTTGTACACAAAGACATATTCACCAGAATCCTCTTCTGTCAAGATGCCGGCCAGCTCATTGTTATACTTGATTATTCCTGTTCGCATCTTTTACGTGGATTGGTGTCAATATGTGGCCAAACATGCTGAGGACTTGGTTTACTTTCGACAGGCTCAGGTTTTCCTTGCCTTGTTCGATTTTCCGGAGTACGGTAAGTGCAACCCCAGCTTTGTCGGCAAATTCTTCCTGAGTCAGACCCAATTGCTTCCTTCTGGTTTTTACAAATTCGGCTATTTGATTCAT
>JBILPR010000427.1:0-3482 GCA_044373795.1 Algoriphagus sp.
ACTCCTCTCAGGTCAATCGCCCAAAAGTACGGAGATCAGATCAAGGTGATGATGGACAGTGGGATCAGAACTGGTCCTGACATTGCCCGGTCTTTGGCAGCTGGAGCAGATTTCACCTTTCTTGGCAGGACATTTATGTATAGTGTGGCAGCCTTGGGAAATAAGGGCGGTGACCATGCTATCGGTATGCTTAAGACACAGTTGCAACAGGTAATGGAGCAGGTGTGCTGTATGAAGGTTGAGGATTTTAAGAATACATTAGCGTAGCACTAATTAAAGTTAGATTCACAAATAGGTTTTTGATAAAACTCCATGATCGTGGTTGATCAGGGAGTTTTTTTGGAGGAAATGAGCTATATAAAACAGTGGTTTTGCCAAGGTCAAATGTTATTAAGGAGAAAATATTTGTCCCAAACTTCTTTAAAATTCATTCTACTTCACTAGCGAAATAGGTTTTTGTGCACAGGTGTGAACATGTTAAAATAGTTATTTCTATTTGTTGTTAATCCTCATTTGGTAGCTTAGTAATCGATTGCGGAGGTGATATGAAGGCAATTAGTATTTAACCCAAAATAAAACCAAATGAAAAACCTGTTAAGACCGCTAGTCATTCTAATCGGATTGGCAATGACGATTCAGAGTGAAGTTTTTGCTCAACAAAAACCCAATGTCATTTTTGTGATCACCGATGATCAGGGAATGGGAGATTTAGGATCTATGGGAAATCCTTTTATCAAAACTCCAAACCTTGATGCTTTTCACAAGGATGCCGTTCGTTTTACCGATTACCACGTCTCCACCACCTGCGCTCCTTCCAGAGGCTCTATCATGACCGGAAGATACACTAACCGTCTCAATGTCTTCCATACCATCACCGGACGGTCCATTCTATTTGAAGATGAGGTGATCCTGCCGCAGGTTTTTGCCCAAAACGGCTACACCAACGGGATGTTTGGCAAGTGGCACCTAGGTGATAATTACCCTTTTCGCCCGGAAGACAGAGGTTTTCATGAAGTCGTTCGGCACGGTGGTGGTGGGATCACCCAAGGCCCTGACTATTGGGAAAATGATTACTTCGATGATACCTATTGGCACAACGGGGAAATGGAGAAGTTCGAGGGCTATTGTACGGATGTGTTTTTCAATGAGGCGATGGACTTTATAGATAATAACAAAGACAAGCCATTTTTTGCCTACATATCTCTAAATGCTCCCCATGGTCCGCTCAACGTGCCGGAGGAGTACTACAACCTATACAAGGACATCAGCGATGAGAAGCTCCCGGACAATTTTAAGCGTTTTTACGGGATGATCAGCAATATTGACGACAACTTCAAGCGTCTTCAGAACAAGCTGGATGAACTGGGTTTGACAGACAATACCATTCTCATCTTCACTACTGACAACGGGACTGCCGGTGGCAATAAGGTCTTTGACGGCGGATTGAGAGGCTCCAAAGGACAGGTTTACGACGGAGGGCACCGAGTGCCAATGTTTATTCGCTGGCCTGATGGACAACTGACGGGTGGTAAAGACATCGATAATTTGGTGGCGCACTATGACTTGCTGCCTACGTTTGTGGATTTGCTTGGATTGGATTTCAATCCGGTGAAGCCTCTGGATGGAACTAGTCTGAAGCCTCTGCTCACAGGCAGTGCAGCTCCATGGCCTAACAGGATCCTCTATGTGGATACCCAGCGCCTTCAAAACCTGGTCAAATACAAGGATTACGCGGTCATGGACGAGCGCTGGAGATTGGTCAATGGTACCGAATTGTATGACATGCAGAACGATAAAATCCAATCCAAAAATGTCATTGCCGAGCATTCACAGGTGGCAGATCGTCTGGCGGTCGGTTACGAAAAATGGTGGCAGTCCATCATGGATGAAAAACCCAATGAGCGTTATGCCTATATCAAAGTAGGTTCAGTCCACGAAAATCCGAGCCGAATTTCTGCCCACGATATGTTGACCAGTAAGCATCTTAGTTCCTGGCATCAGAATGGAGCCACTACTGCCTCCCAAACAAATGGCCGATGGAAGATCGAATTTGTGGAAGATGGAGAATATACCATTTCCCTTCGCAGATTTCCCAGAGAAAGTGATTTGCCGATCAATGCGACCTTCCCGGCAGCAGAGAAAGACATCCAAATTGATGGCGTGAGACCTGCCAGTGTGAAGAATGATTTTAAGGAGGCTTACCTCTACGTGGCCAATCTGGAGAAGACTTCCCCGATTGAGGAAGGTCAGGAAGAGGTGACTTTCAAAGGAAAAATCTCAGCTGGAAAGTACGACCTGGAAGCGCAGCTCATTGATGCCGACAAAAGAGTGTATCCCGCCTACTACATCTACATCGAAAAATTGAAATAATTGATCTCTTAGCCTGTCATCTTAAAGATAGGATCAGCGGAGTGGTACAATTGACAAAGGTGTAATAAGGAAAAACCTACTCTGTTGGTGATCTGTATTTATAGCTTTTCCTGCTTGGGGCAGTGTAAAACTGCCCCAAGGAGGAAGCCTTACCTCATTTTTTTTAAAGTCAAAAAACAATAAATCCCATACCATGACCAATCAACGAGTAAAAAAAATGGCTTTACCTGCAGCCATGGCCATGTGTCTGGTGATGCAGTTCGGTTGTAAAAGCCAGGAAAGTGAGGATAAAAGCATCGATTACGTGACTGAAACTGGAAAGTCGTTAGATTTTGGAAAAACAGCTGCTACCGCCTATACCCCTGAGATCCGTAAAAACATGAATACCCTCTACGAGGACAAATTCGGGATGTTTGTCCATTGGGGCCCCTATGCCCAGCTGGAAGGAGTATGGGATGGTAAAAATGTGGCTGCCGAATGGATTATGCGCAGGGGATTTATACCTGTGAAAGATTACGAAAGAGAGGCTGCGGGCAAATTTCGGCCCGACAAATTCAATGCTAAGCAATGGGTGGATATCGCCGAAAGTGCCGGGATGAAATTCATCGTGCTTACCGCTAAGCACCATGACGGCTTTGCAATGTACAAATCATCCCATCCCTATAATCTGGTCGATTTTGAGGATTTTGGGCGGGATGTGTTCAAAGAACTCGCTGACGAATGTGCCGATCGGGACATGAATCTGGGTTTTTATTATTCCCAAAGTCAAGACTGGCACGAAGAGGGTGGAGTTGGGAATGATTGGGATTTTGGAAGTGTGCTCAAGCCTCAGGAAAAATTTGATGCCTATTTCCAAAATAAAGCCGCCGCCCAAGTGGAGGAGTTGACCACCAACTACGGGGATATTTTCATGGTATGGTTTGATACGCCCCTCCAGATGGAGGATGAAAAGTGCCAGCTTATGATGGACATCGTTAAAAAAAACCAGCCGGGTGCTCTGGTCAATTCACGACTCGGTAACGGGTTTGGACATTTTGATGTTTCGATCGACAACGGAAAGACCCCAAGCGTCAGCACTGCAACTTGGCTTCCTGATCTGAAAGTGCCCTGGC
>JBILPR010000428.1:0-3470 GCA_044373795.1 Algoriphagus sp.
ATACTCATCAAGCATAGCCTGAATGGCTACAGCGCAGGTATTTTTTTCTACTTCGTACGGCAATCTTCCTTCATCACCTTCAATGGAAACCACGGTCAGACCCGGCTCATCTTTTCGGATAAGCTCAACCATATCGCCCATCGCATCTATTGCAAATCCAAGGATGTCAAACCCACAGGACACATTGGCGACTGTTGCCGGGGCAAATGCTTTGACCGACTTCATTATTCCCGTGTGTAATTACCGATTCGGATCACGTCTGCGAAAACTCCGGCTGCAGTCACGTCTGCTCCTGCGCCAGGGCCGCGGATGATCATGGGTCTGTCATGGTAGCGTTCAGTTGTCAGTAAAATCATGTTATCGCTTCCTTGCAATCCGCTGAATGGATGTGCGATCGGCAATGAATTTAACCCGACTGTCGCTTTTCCGTTTTCGAGGGTAGCCATGAATCGGAGTTTTTCACCTTTGGCATCAGCCTTTGCAAGCAGATCAGCAAATTCTTGGTCATGGCCTTGAAGCTTCTGGAAAAATTCCTCCACAGATGCAGCTTTTTTACAGTCTTCCGGAACCATACTCTGAATCGTGATCGAATCAAACTCAAGTTCCTGCTCAGCTTCTCTTCCAAGGATCAGGATTTTTCTGGCCACATCCATTCCGCTAAGATCGTCTCTTGGATCCGGCTCGGTATAGCCTTTTTCTTTTGCCACTTTCACCACTTCTGAGAATGGCTCCCCGTTTTCCAGTTCTGAAAAAATGAAATTCATCGAGCCGCTGAGAACAGCCTGAATCCTAATCACGCGATCACCGCTTAGCATCAAATCTTGAAGTGTGTTAATTACCGGGAGACCTGCAGCCACGTTGGTTTCATAGAGGAATTTTACACCCCGCTTTTTAGCCAGCTTTTTCAGGGCTTTATATTGCTCCATCGAGCCGGAATTCGCCTTTTTGTTTGGAGTGACAATCGCAACTTTGGCTTCCAGGATTCTGAAATATGCATCAGCCACTTCCTGACTTGCGGTGCAATCCACAAAAACCGAGTTGGAGAAGTTCATGTCCTCCATGGTCTGAATGAATTTCTCCAGGTCCATTTTTGGATCCGCTTCGTTCAGCTGATGCGGATTTTTAAGATCAAATCCGTCTTCATGAAATGCCATGAATCGGCTATTCGCCAGTCCGTGAATCTGAATATCAAGTTCGCTTTCCCCGCGAAGTTTGCGCTGCTGGTTTGCGATCATTTTTATCAAAGCCTGACCGATCAGACCAGTACCCACCAGGAATACGTGGAGAACTTTGGTTTCGGAAAGGAAAAATGCTTCGTGCAGAGCATTGAGTGCCTTTTGCAAATCAGGCTGGGGAATCACAGCTGAGATATTCAATTCCGAACTGCCCTGTGCGATTGCAGCCACGTTGATATTATTACGGCCGAGTGCACGAAACATTCGTCCTGAAGCTCCAGGGTTTGATTTCATGTTTTCTCCCACCACAGCCACTGTTGCCAGGTTGTGAAGAAGAATCACCTGATCCATCTCTCCGGATTTGATTTCGTAATAGAACTCCTTTTCCACCGCTTCTTTGGCGGCATGAGCTTCATGGGTTTTGATAGCAAGACAGATGCTATGTTCCGATGAGGCCTGAGAAATCAGCAAAATATTGACTTTTGCCTCAGCCAATGCCTTGAAAACCCTGCTGCTTGCCCCGACAGAATCCATCAATCCGGCACCCTGAACAGTTACAATGGAAATGTTTGACATCGAACTGATTCCCTTGATGAGTGCACCATGGCTTACTTCACCGTTGATAAGTGTACCTGGATTTTCAGGTTCGAATGTATTTTTAATATAAATCGGGATAGATTTCTTCATCGCCGGCTGCATTGTCGCCGGGAAAATGACTTTAGCACCAAAGTGAGAAAGCTCCATCGCCTCGTTGTAGCTTAACTGAGGAATAGTGAAAGCAGTGTAAACCAGCTTAGGATCGGAAGTCAAAACTCCTGATACATCAGTCCAAATCTCCAAATCCTCAGCATCGAGTGCAGCGGCAAAAATCGCAGCCGTGTAATCCGAACCAGACCTTCCAAGCGTGGTGGTTTCGCCTTTGGCAGTCGAAGCGATGAATCCGGTGATGACTTTTACTCCGTCATGCTTTTGAAAATATTCTTTGATCTGAGCATTGGTCACTTCGAAATCAACCCTTGCCTGTCCGAACCGATCGTTGGTACGGATGACTTCTCTTGTATCCAGAAATTGAGTTTTAATTCCATGACCCAGCAGAGATTCTGAAAGCATAAAAGATGAAAGCCGTTCACCAAAACTCGCCACATAATCAAGCGTCCTTGCGGAATTCTCTTTGATCAGATAGATCCCGTGAAAAAGGTCTTCCAATTCCTTGAATCGTACTTTCACAAAAGTCATCACTGTAGATTGATGCTGTACAGCGATCAGCTGACGCACCATGGTCAAATGCCTCTCTTCCAGCGACAGCAGAAGGTCTCGGTAAACTTCGTCACCTTCTCTTGCGAGTTGGGCTATTTTGAGAAGGCTTTCCGTCACTCCGCCAAAGGCAGAAAAAACGACGGCGATTTCATGCTGTTTAAGCTTATCCTGAATGATGGAAAAAACTCGTTTGATATTTTCGGGGTTCGCTACGGATGAACCACCAAACTTGATTATTTTCATAAATAATGAGGAAGAAAACAGATTGCTGGGAAAATGAAATGGACCTTAAATAGGCCGTAGGGGCGAGTACTCGGGTATATTAACGGGAACGCCCCGTAAAGGTGGTGCTCATCCATGTAGTCATAGAAAAAGTGGTGCAAGCGCCTCTACCCATCATTGGGACAAGGTTTTCAGAAGTAGAAATTTTCGCTGCAAATACCATAACTGGAGAATTGACAGGGCAATTTTACTGAGGAATTTCCATTATGCCAAACAAACTATTAGAGAATTTCGAAATAATTGGAATTTTCGTTACCGATTGTCTAAAAAATCCGGATTTTGTTAGAAAGTCGATTTTCTCGATTTCAAAAAACTAATATCCTAAAAAACATATTTTATCGAATTCCATCACTTTCAGTAAATCTAAAATTCACTCCTATGAAACATGTAAAAATTCTTTCTCTGGGACTTTTGACCCTATTTTTAAGCAGTTGTGGCAGCACCGAAAAGCTGAATACAGATAGCCTTTTGATAGGCAACACCTGGGAGCTTTCTTCCTTGATGGGGGAAGATCCTGATTTGAATAAATTCCAAAACGGATTGCCTTCTATTTCTTTTTTGGAGGGAGGAAAGTTGGTGGGTTTTGCAGGATGCAATAATTTCTCCGGAGGATTTTCTCTTGAAGGAAATTCAATCCAACTCGATCCGGGAGCGGTGACCAGAAAAGCTTGTCAGGGAAGTGGGGAAGATGAATTTATCTCAGCCATCGGAAAGGTGAAAAACATAAAAGCAGGGAAAGATAAACTTACCCTGCTG
>JBILPR010000109.1:0-11846 GCA_044373795.1 Algoriphagus sp.
GGTTAACAAGATCCAATATGGCAAATGCTGTGCCAAAGAAAAATGAAGCATTTGTTAAAAAAAGCATATAAAAAAATGAAGGCTCCGTTTAGCAGCCTTCATTTAAATTTTAATCTACCGAGGGAAGACTTAGATCTTCGAAACTATTCTGGAAAAATATCCTTCCTGAGAGCCTCATCAATTCAATTTCTTGCTCCTTGATGCTAAAAAGGGAGGTGATCAATCGATTCTGAGCAGTCAGCAAATTAAGCTGAGCGTCTCTGAATTCCAGATAAGAAGAAATCCCCAATCTGAATCTTTCCAAAGCTATCTCAGAACTCTCTTTGGCTACTGCGTAGTTTTTTTGCTCAATGACCAAAAGGGCCTTATTGTTTTGGTAAGTATTATAGGCCCGATGAATGTCGGATTGCAATTGAATTTCAAACTGATCAATCGCGTAACCCAAGACATTTTGCTGAACTTTTGAATTTTGAATTCTTCGGTTCAGCGTAAGTCCGCTAAATAAGTTTACAGTAATGTTTCCACCGTAGTTGAAACCTTGTCTTTGGTTTTGGATCAGGAAACCTGCATCAGAGTTGGAGGTGTTGTTAATGTAATTTGCATTCAAATTCAAAGCAGGAAGCCTTGAAGCCTGTAATTCCTTCATTTGAAGAAATGCCACATTTTGCTGCCGTTGAGTTACCAATAATACTTTATTGTCCATGAAAGCATTCTCTTCCAACTCCATCAGAGTAAGAATTTCTTTGATGACAATGGTGTCCTGAATCATAAACTGAGTATTCGGCTCCAAAGCCATCAATTCATTCAAATTCACACGTGAGTTCTGAATAATCCGCTCCTGAGCAAGCAACAAACTCAAATCTGAATTATAATCTACTTCTGCAGTCAGGAAATCTCGCTTACCGGCACCTCCCAATTCATATTGAGCTTGAGCAATATCGAGTCTGGCTTGGCTCAGATCCAAAGTCGTCTTGAGCACATCATATCGCTGAAGTTCTAAAACCAATCTATAATATGCAGTAGAAATTCCGGCTACTGTATTTTCAACAGCGATTTTTGCTTCGAGCTCACTGATTTCGGCCAGCTGTCCGAGTTGCTTCATGATGGCAAAACTCTCAGGTCTGAACCCATAGATTCCAACAACCGAAAAGTTTTCAGTTCTAGATTTCGCATCATCGATTTGTCTCGGCTCGGGATCATTAACAAACTTCTGCTCCACATCCTCTTTGGCGAAGGATCTGGCATAAGTTGCATCTACAGTTGGCATGAACAAAGTTCCTGCCCCGATTTTCTGATCTCCTTCGCGGAGGGTCACATTTTCTACTGCGATTTTGATCTGAAGATTATTCTCCAAACCTAATAAAATCGCTTTTTCTAAGTCTAATGACTCTTGACTTTGGGCAAAAAGATGGGTTCCAAATATGCTCAAAACGAGCAAGGCAATTAGTTTCTTCATCAAATTTGAGCTAATCTTCCCTTTTTAGAGGTGAGGTAAGTATAAATGGCAGGGATTACATAAAGAGTAAGAACGGTAGCAAAGGCCAAACCCCCAATTACGGAAGCTCCCATCGGTACACGACTTTCTGCTCCAGCTCCCAAAGCAAGTGCAATAGGGAGAATTCCCAGGATTGTAGACATACTAGTCATCAAAATGGGACGGAATCGGGCTACTGCTGCACCAAAAATGGCTTCCTCAGGAGACATTCCTTCATCTTTCCGTTGATTGGCAAATTCTACAATCAAAATACCGTTTTTGGTCACAAGACCTATGAGCATAATGATACCGATTTGGCTAAAGATATTCAGGGTGAAATTGAAAATCCAAAGCGTAAATAATGCTCCAAACAAGGCCAAAGGAACTGTAAACATGATTGTGAGCGGATCCATGAAGCTTTCAAACTGAGCTGCGAGCACCAGATAAATCAACACCAATGCGAACACAAAGGCAAAAAGCAAACTGTTGGAACTCTCTCGGAATTCCTTGGATGGACCAGCTACGTCTGTAGCATAGGAATCATCCAAAACTTCTGCCGCCACTTTATCCATTTCATCCAAACCATCACCTATTGTATATCCGGTTGCCAAGTTGGCTGAAACAGTCGCACTTACAAATCGATTGTAGCGATATAACTGAGGAGGAGTACTTCTTTCCTTCACCTTCACCAAGTTATCTAGCTGAACGAGTTGTCCATTCTCAGCACGAACGTAAAGCATTCGTAGATTTATTGGCTCGTTTCTGTCCTGCAATTGCATTTCACCTACTACCTGATACTGCTTGCCATTCATGATAAAATAGGCAAATCGCTGTCCTGAATAGGATAACTGAAGCGTACGGGCAATTTCCTGAACAGAGACTCCAATGTTTCGGGCCTTTTCTCTGTCTATTTCTATTTCAAGTTCCGGCTTGGTAAACTTCAAATTGATATCGGTGAAAATAAAAGCTGGACTCTGACCAACTTTCTCCATAAAAGGAGGAATTACTTCCTTCAATTCTTCAAGTGAATTAGCCTGAATCACATACTGTACCGGAAGGCCTCCTCTCCTGTCTCCAATCGACTGAGGTTGCGAAGCAGAAGCTCTCACCGAAGTGAATTTTTTCAACCGAACATTGATGTCTTCGAAGATTTGCTGCTGAGTTCTTGTTCTTTTATCAGCGTCTGTTAAGATGAATCTCACAAATCCTGAATTTGTATTGGCTGTACCAAAACCCGGGGATGTTACAGAGATTAGACCGTCTACCTCATCTGCAGGCATTTCTGCTTCAAATTGCTGCACCATATCATCGATGACCCGATCCATATAACCGAACGTAGCTCCCTCGGGACCTGTAAGATTTATCCTGACCTCACTTCTGTCTTCCATAGGAACAAGTTCAGTCTTGAGGTTTGTAATCAGAAAATAAATTCCGATTCCCATGAAGGCAATCAAAACAAACGATACCCACTTGAAATTCATGAACCAGCTTAGCGATCTGTCATAGATATCATTTAACCATACAAAACCCGGCTCTGTAAAATTGTAGAACCAATTATGTTTCTCTCTTCTCTTTAGCATTCTCGCACTAAGCATGGGAGTCATGGTCAATGCTACAAAAGCTGAAATAATTACAGATCCTGCTACCACGATACCGAACTCGCGAAAAAGTCGCCCAGTCGTACCTGTCAGGAAAATAACCGGAAGGAATACTGCTGCCAATGCAACTGTGGTGGCAATAACAGCGAAGAAAATTTCCTCAGAACCTTTTTTGGCGGCCTCCAAAGGACTTTCTCCTTTTTCAATCCGCGAATAAATATTCTCTAAGACTACGATCGCATCATCGACCACCAGTCCAATCGAAAGTACTATTCCTAAAAGGGTCAATACGTTGATCGAAAAGTCCATCAGGTACATGATGAAAAACACTCCAATCAGAGATATTGGAATTGTGATTACCGGAATGAAAGTGGTACGCCAGTCCCTGAGAAAAAGGAAAATAATCGCTACAACCAGAACGAACGCTGTGATAATAGTCTCCTCCACTTCAGCAATGGAACTTCGAATGTATTTGGTACCGTCGAATGCAATTACAATTTCAACATCTGCCGGAAGATCTTTTTTAATGAAGTCCAATCTTCGATATAACTCATCGACTATTTCAATGCTGTTTGAACCCGGAAGCGGCACTAAAACAACAGCTAACATTGGTACTCCATTACGCTTCAATACCGTTTTCTCATTCAATGCAGAAAGCTCAGCCTTGCCAATATCCTGAAAACGAACAATGTTGTTTTGATCTTCTTTAATAATCAAATTATTGAATTCCTGCGGCGAACTAAGACGACTTTTGGTCCGAACTGATAGTTCGATGTTTTGACCTTCAATTCTTCCGGAGGGAAGCTCTATATTTTCACTTTGTACTTTACTAAGTACATCAAGAGGCGTGATGCCATAGGACGCCATCTTCAATGGATCCATTCTTAGTCGAATGGCATATTCTTTTTCCCCCCAAATCTGAACGCGGCTTACGCCGGGTATTGTCTGAAGTCTTTCCTTAAAAATATTGTTAGCTATATCTGAAATCTCAAGAAGGCTTCGGGATTTACTGCTGACATTGAGATAAAAAATCGGTTGTGAATCAGCGTCAGATTTTGCTACAACTGGGGGTTCCGCATCAGGAGGAAGGTTTCTTTGTGCGCCCGCAACTTTATCTCTCACGTCGTTTGCGGCAGCTTCCAAATCTCCGCCTACCTCAAATTCAACTGTAATATTACTTCGTCCGTCGGCACTGACTGAGGTCATGGATTTGATACCCTGAATACCATTGATTTGTTCTTCCAATGGTTCTGTAATTTGGGCTTCTATTACATCCGCATTGGCCCCGACGTAACTAGTGCTAACACTGATCACTGGGGGATCTACGCTTGGGAATTCCCGGATACCTAATAAAGAAATACCGATTCCACCAAATAGTAAAATCACCAGGGACATCACGATGGCCAATACTGGCCTATTAATACTAATCTCCGAAAGACTTGCCATCTTAATTGATTTGAGTAAACTTCACCGGCATTCCCTGCCTTGCTTGCATTACACCTGTTGTGAGAACCAGATCTCCCTCATCCAGGCCTTTCAAAACCTGAACTTGCGTATCTGTACGAGTACCGATTTCAATGATTCTTTCCTCGGCTTTTCCTTCTGCATTTACTATAAAAACTTTATATCCAGTCAACTCAGGAATCACGGCTTCTGCCGGAACCAGCAAAGCACTTTCCAAAGTAGCCAACACAAATCGAATCCTTACGAACATGCCAGGCAAAAATCTTCCTTCCTTATTAGAGCTTTGAGCTCTCAATTTCAGGGTCCGAGTAGCCTGATCAATCTGTGGTTCGAATGCGAATACTTTTCCTTCTACTTCTTCTTCAGAAGATTCATTGGTGAAGTAAACGGACGCTCCGACTTTGACATCGCTGGCATATCTTTCCGGAATTGAAAATTCAATTTTGATAGGATCGATATTTACAAAAGATGCAATGACATCAGCGGTTCCGATGACACTGCCTTCACTGATCATTCTTAGACCCAGTCTACCATTAAATGGCGCTCTGATTATTGTTTTGGAAAGCTGAGCTTCCACCAGTTTTATATCGGATAAAGTTGTATTGAACTGATTCAGGACGATATCATATTCTTCCTGACTGATTGCTTCTCGGGCCAAAAGTTGTTTTTGTCTATTTTCCTGACTTTCAAAAAGCTTCTGGGTGAATTGAAGTTTTTGATACTGTGCCTGCAATTGGTCATCATTCAGATAAACCAAGGGAGTACCTTTTGTAACGAATTGACCTTCTTTGAAGGCAATTCGATCCACCAATCCGGAAATTTCCGATCTCAAATCCACGGATTCATTTGGTAAAATGTTCCCAGTCACCTGAAGCTGATTAGTCAAAGACTCCAGCTTAAGTTTCACAACATTAACCTGCAAATCCTGAGAAGCCCCAGCGGGACCTCCAGCAGCCGGTGCTGACTCAAGACTTTTCTGGGTATTCAATCTGGGATAAAAAAAAGCAATCGCAATGATTAGAATAATGCCGACGATCACAATGATCTTAGTCTGTTTTTTCATAAAGAAAATAAAATACTCGGTTTAGGGTTGACTTTGGATAAAAGCAAGAGAGAGCTCATTGAACTTCTGTGGCTGTTCTACATTGACTACATGTCCGCATTTATCCAATATTTTTAGAATTGAACTCGTGTGATTTTTAACAATTTTCTTTACCGGCTCCAAAAACATCACGTCCTGATCACCCATCACATACAGGGTCGGTATACCCAAATCGGATTCTTTAAAATACCTCAAAAGAGGATTAATGTCTTTGGTCAATTTGAACCAACGGATAAACTCCTTTTGACAAAGCTTCTGAGCTTCTCGGATAAATAAGTTTCTTGATTCTGCATGCTGCTTTCTTGGCATGATGACAAAAGCAAACAAACTATACAGCCACATGTATGGAATAACTTTTTTGAAAGCATTCCCAAGAAAAACCAGAACCCTTGACTGGGTAGTCAGTCGGGTAACTGCACCTGCCATTACCAGGGATTTCACTCTTTCGGGCTGTAGTTCGGCTAATTGTCTAGCCAGAATAGTCCCTAATGAAACACCCATAAAATGAGCCGGGGGCAATTTGATATATTCCAAAACCTCGATAATATCTTCGGTGACCGCCCGAATGGTGTACTCCTCGTTGTATATTGCTTGGGGAAGTTCTGCGGATTTGCCATGCCCTCGCAAGTCAATCAACAGTAAGTTGTAATGCACTTTGAAATCTTTCAACTGCTTGTACCAAACAGCAGAAGAACCGCCTGCCCCATGAATGAAGACAACCCATTCTTTGCTTTCTGAGTGAACGAATTCTTTATAGTATAGCATGGAGGTTAGACTCAAAGACCGGTAAAAAGTTTACTGGATTGCAAATTTAACTCAGATAATCCAGTAAAAGACTACAAAACATACTGGAGGCAAATCTTTGCCATCAATGGTAGAAAAATGGGAATGCTTTGACGAACTGCTAGCAGCCTTGCGAAAGCAATCCAGTTGATTTTAATCTCATTATCCGCTGCTTTGCCTGAAGTGCTAAAAAAAGAATTTTCAACAGCGGATAATAGTCCACAGACCATAGCAGGTAGATTTGAACTTCAAGCCTTCTTTTATCCGGTTAGCAGCAAGATGGAGGATACACATATGATACAATCTTCAATGGGAGAAGTACAGGACATCCGGTAATTTGAATTATAGTTTCCATCCAATATTTGTCTGAAAAATATAATCTAAAGAAGAGGCTCCTTCAGTTGGATTGCTGTCATAGTTTACAGTCGTACTTATCTTAAAATAGACATCAAATTTAAATTCATAACGAATATCAAATTTGAAATCAGTTCTGAATCTCTTCGATTCAGTTAAACTGGGATAGGCTGTAACGCTCGTGAGCAGATCCAAATCACCTATATCATAAATATTATACTGTCCACCTATGAAGGCTTCCGCGGAACTATTAGCGGAATTTTCTTCATCAAGAAATTCTTCAGTGTTGAGGTTCAACCCAGCTGCAGCACCTAAGTAAGTTTTATTCGTATGAACAATGTATTTTCCCATTCCGATCATATTGTTTACCCTGAGCTTAATTTTCTGCTCTGTATTTGATAGAAATCCTAAATTGTAGAGGGCATACCAATCATTTGGAAGAAAATAATTAAAGTCAACAGATCCATCAATTCTTTTTGTGGGTTCAACCTCGTCCTGTGTGGAATTCATCGCATTGATTGAAGAGCTAATTTTCCAGCGGTCTGCCAAATATCCCAACCCACTTGTAAAGCTTACCTGCCTCAGATTATTGGCTTTAGTCAGACTCCAACCAAAATCAATGTTGGCAGAAAGCCTACTCCAAAATCCCTCGTCCAAAGCAGCCAAATAGACCATGTCCATGGTAGGGACGATTACTTTTCCAACGAAGGGTTTTTCAGTCTTGCTAGTTTTATTTGAAAATTTAATCAAGAGAACCGGCAGTTCCGTATCGATTTCAACCTTTTCATCGTCCAAACTCTTAAAACTCCCATTGAATCGCCTTCCATCTGAGAGTGTAATCAGGTAATATCTGTTTGTTCTCACCCTTTTTATTCCTGACCAGGATACTTTGAAATCAACATCTGAATAATCGGTTTCAATCGTCAGGATCCCCTTGTCCATGCTTTTAATCTCCCCAACCATCAGGTCATCGTTTTTCAAAACAAGAGTATCATTCTGAGCAACGGCAGAAAGTGCACAAACAAAAAAAATAATACACAAAAGACTTTTTATCATAGGGCCTTTTCCAGTAAAAAACTAAGATCTAAAATAATCAAAAAAAGCACCCTTTGAAGGGTGCTTTTTAAATTCCTTTAAATCAAACTGATTAATTAAAAATATATCTCAGACCAAACTGCATTCTCCAAACGTCATTCACATTTGCAGTAGAGCGATAAGTTTCAGATATCAAATTACCTCCAAATTGAGCCAATCTATATCTTGACGCCCCTTTTGAATCAACACTTGGATTAGTCAATGGTTGGATGGCGTTGAAAGTTTGACCAACACCCCAGTCTGAATTCAATAAGTTACCAACGTTCAAGATATCTACCCTGAACTCAAGAGAGTTTCTTTTACCGTTGATATTGGTAAATACTTGTTGAGCAAATGTAAAATCAGCTCTGGTTATCATTGGCATTATCACAGCCCCTCTTTCGGCATATTGGCCTCTGTTAGCACTTAAGTATTCATCCTGCTGAATGTAGGCTTCCCAAGCATCTGCTTGCTGCTGTGAAGTGAAGGTTACGGGCTTACCCGAAACAGTCGCGGTGTACTCTTGGAAGTTCATTTCACTGGTGTTTGCAGGAATGTAAATCAGATCATTCGCCGTTCCGCCATCACCATTCATGTCACCACTGAATCTATAACTAGCGTTACCGATTGTACGAGTCTCCCAAAACAAAGAAACTGAAGTGTTTCCAAATTTGAAAAGGTCTTTGCTGTAACTAACAGTCGCAAAAGCTCTATGTCCAAGGTTATTGCTCGAAAATCCTAGACCAGGATTATTAGGATCCCTTGAGATTGGATTGTTAAACCAAGTACCCGAAGCGATAGATCCTGCATCTACAGTGTTTTTTGACTCTCCATAGCTATACGCTGCCTTCACGAACAGACCATTCATGAACGGTCTTTCTAATGAAATTGAAGCTACCCAAGAATTACCTACGGCCTGATTTGCCAAAACGATAGCATTTGGGATGTTGGCGTTGATTCTATTGTTGGTGAATCGAGGTCTATTGTCCTTTCCAATGAAAGATGACTGGTTTACAGGCAGGTTTCCATTGTAGTAATCCACTCCATTTACGTCAGCACTGTAGATGAATTCTCCTGTTGCAACAATGCCAGCAGGTAACTTTTGATCTACGGCTACGTTAGTCCTCCAAACTTGCGGAAATTTGAAATTAGTCTCTGTAAGAGCGAGTTCATAAGAAGATGCCGGAGCTCCAGTGACTTCAGTTGGTTTGTAAGTGTCCGGATTTGGGCTGAAAGGTCTATCAATTAAAGGAGATCCAGCTTTTGAGTCTTTCTGTTCAAAACCAGTCAATATACCGTTGTTTCCTACCTGATTGGAAATCCATACATAAGCTGGCTTACCAGTAAAGATACCTGTACCACCTCTCACTTGGGTTGTTTGGTTATTGAAAACATCCCAGTTAAAACCTACTCTTGGAGACCATAACAAGTTTGCTCCTGGTAATTCATCTGTTCTGAAATTTACATAAGCACTTTCAGAATTTCTGAAAAAGAGTTTCTCAGCAGATTCATTTCTAAGCGCTGTTTGACTGAAGAAAGGAGCATCCACTCTCAAACCAATGGTCGCTTTGAAATTGTTTCTGACCTGGATTTCATCCTGAACGTAAATCCCGGCATAATTCACTTCCAAAGGCTGGATTGGCTTCTCCGAACCTGGTATATTGTTCCATCTTACTTGGAATCTTCTCAGATCTACATTTTTATTACCGTTTGCAGAAGCATAGAAGTCCTCCAATGAGTTAAACACATAAGCTGACTGGGATCCTGGGAAGAACACGTTTTCAGACTGATAATGCTCGTAACTGAATCCAGCGGTGATCGTGTGCTTACCAGCGAAAATCTGTAAGTTATCCTGGATCTGGAAAGTCTTGTATCTTAACTCGTTGTTTGGAGTAAAAGGCTCGAAACCGAAAGATGTGTAGGTTTGACCTTCTTTTAAGATATCCACCATAGGGAAGAAAGATCCTTTGAACCCTCTACTTTCATCCTGGTACGTATAACCCACGATCAGACTATTGCTCATGTTATCTCTCAATCGGGTGTTCAATTCAGTTACTATTGAACGAATGTTTTCCAATATACTATAGTTTGAATTTTGGAAGTTCAAAGAGTTAGGAGTTCCATTTCTACCTCCAAAACCAAGAGAAGAGGATCCTGACATCAATACATCAGTGGAAGAGTTTAAGTGATTATATCTTACACTTAGTTTGTTCTTATCGTTGATGTTGTAATCAAGCTTAATAAGAAACTTTGTTCCTAAAGTCTCGTTGTCATAATTTTCGTAAGGCCCCGTTTCGTAATCAAATTTATCCTTAAGAAATCCGCTAAGTTGATCCAAATCAGAAGCTAACACCCGAGTTACGTTTCCTTCGATAGCCTCACCTCTGTTTGCTGTCCAAGTAGTTCCTGGTCTTGCTTCTTTTTCGTCTTCAAAGGAAGCGAAGAAGAACAATTTGTCCTTAATGATAGGCCCTCCAAGACGGAATCCAATTTGATTGTAGGTGAAGTCACCAGGATTGAAAGTATTCTCTCCAGCTTTTGTTCCCACGTTGTTGTTATTTCTAAAGAAGTAATAAGCAGAACCGGAGAATTCATTGGTACCGCTTTTGGTAACAGTATTTACCCCTGCACCTGTAAAGTTTCCTTGTCTTACGTCATAGGGCGCTACATTGACAGAAATCTGATCAATCGCATCCAGAGAGATCGGAGATACTCCGGTTCTGCCTCCAGGATTACTTCCACTTCCTAGACCAAAGGAGTTGTTGAAGTAAGAACCATCAACTGTAATGTTATTCAATCTAGAGTCCTGACCTGCAAATGATTGTCCATTTGATTGAGGAGTCAATCTTGTAAAGTCATTAATACTTCTTGAGATTGTTGGTAATGTACTTAGAGCCCTATTATCGATGGCTGTGCTTGCACCAGTTCTATCGTTTGAGAAAACATTATTTGATGTAGATGTCACCACCACTTCAGAAAGCTCTTGTCCATCTTCATACATTACCAGATTAACGTTGGAGAAAACACCCAAAGAGAGGACGATTCCCTCTACTTCCTGAGTTGCATACCCAATAAATGAAGCTGACAATCTGTATGGACCACCAACTCGCATTCCTGGGATCGAGAAGTTTCCGTCCAGATTTGAAACAGATCCGTAACGAGTACCGGAAGGTAAGTGGGTTGCCACCACGTTTGCTCCCGGAAGTGGCTGACCGTTAGCTTCGGTCACTTTGCCGGACATACCGGCTGTTGTAACACCCTGTGACAATGCAATTCCTGTGCTAAACACAAGGAACATAACTGCCAACAAGTTTTTCAGTAAATTTTGCCTCATAGTTTTTTGTTTAAGATATAAGTTGGTTTTTGATAGAATTCCTCGCAAAGGTAATCTTGGGCCAAAGGAAGTAAGGGTAGTTACCGTTAAATTTTCCCGGACAAATTTCACATTTTTTAACAATTTGTTAACACGTGGAAGCAAATAAAATTTCCGTTTATCCATGACAAACAGTGTATTATTATCGGCCTTAGCAGTTAAATTGATGGTTTTCAGAATAAAAACAAGATTATAACCAGTTACAACGCCAAATTGTTAAATGGTCAAAACTCAAAATCTCCATTGGGATCGGCGGCCATTTACAATCAATACATCTATATTTATAAACAATAACCAAATAATCTACGCATTGAGAAATAAGAATTTACTTTGGCTTTATCTGTTTTTAGTGGCCACATTGGCAGATATTACTTTCCTTTTGGAGGGTAAAAATGAATGGAGATTTTTTTCTAAACCTTTGATTTTGTTGGGTTTGATCTTGTATTTCTATCAAATCACGAAGCCTATCTCTACTACTCTGCTCGCAAAAGCGGTGCTTGGGGCATTGATCTTTTCCTGGATTGGGGATATTCTCCTGATGTGGCCAGATTTATTTGCATACGGGCTTGGATCCTTCCTTTTGGCACATGTCTGCTATATCATCGGTTTCAAAGTCGCTCAAAA
>JBILPR010000429.1:0-3445 GCA_044373795.1 Algoriphagus sp.
ATGGGATGTTGTCACTAAATAACCAATTACACCCAAATAAAAAAAGAATTTTTTAAACCTAAATACCTGATGATCAGCCCATAAATTAAAAGATCATTTTTGTAAATTAAATGCTTTTAATTTTCTGTAATTACGAAATAGATGATTGAAATAATCAATGTACGTGTGTATCAATACTTTCATCACTCTCGAAACTTTTCTACAAGCACCTTTATTAACTTCCTCGCCAAGTGAGTAAAATTCCAAAGATTTTTGACACCTAAATGGTAATTTAAACATGAAAGTTCTTGGGAGAAGTTAAACGAAATAATCAAAAACGGTTTGATATGATAAGAATAGTCATTTTTCAAAAACACTTTTGAAAAATTCTTCTATGTAATTACTATCAGGAACTCCGGCCAAAGATTATAATTGGAAGTAAGGATGATCTTTGGCCAGGAAGTTGCAAAAAACCAACCTCATCATATTTAAACAAATAAAAATCGAGAGATCAATAGACTTTAAAATTATTAGGTGCTGAATGCGATTGATGAGCTTGTCAAACCTTTTCTAAACACCTATCTGTCCTGCTGAAATAGTCTAGCACACAGAATTATTTGTCTTCCGGCTATTGATTTTGAGAAAATTCCATTTCTGTCAGGAAAGAATAAAGTAATGTATTTGATTTAAATCATCAATATATTTTTATATCTCTTAAGATCAGACAACGCAATTCCTGTCCCCCTAACAACGGCTGTCAAGGGATCATTAGCTATAGTCACTTTCAATTTGGTTTTTTCGCTTATTCTTTTCCCTATTCCCCTTAATAGGGCTCCCCCTCCTGAAACGAAAATTCCGTTTGTATAAAGATCCGAGGAAAGCTCAGGAGGACTGTTTTCTAAAGATTTCAGGATTGCTTCTTCTATCTTGATTAACGATTTATCCAACGCAAACGCTATTTCAGCATAATTTATCCTGATCAATTTTGGAATACCAGTTAACAAATCCTTACCTGCAATATCAAACTCTTCAATTTCTTCGTCTAAATTTTGAACCGCAGATCCCACTCTTATTTTAACAAGTTCAGCTGTTTTTTCTCCAATTAAAACATTATAAGTCTTTCTTAAATAATTGATAATGTCCGTATTAAATGCGTCTCCTCCTACCCTTATGGAATTTTCAGTAACAATACCAGCTAAAGCTATTAAGGCAATTTCAGTAGTCCCTCCTCCAATATCCACTATTAAGAACCCACTTGGAGCTTCAATATCCAAACCGATACCCAACGCTGCAGCTAGAGGTTCATAGATAGTATACACTTCTACAGCACCCGCATGTACTGCGGAATCTTTCACAGCCCTTTTTTCTACCTCCGTGATGCTGGACGGAATGCAGACCACCATCTTGAACGATCTTGAAAAACTGATCTTACTGCTATTTGGAACAAGTTTTACCATATTCTTGATCATCATTTCAGCAGCTGAAAAATCAGCAATTACACCATCTTTCAAAGGACGGATGGTTTTTAAATTTTCATGTGTTTTTTCATGCATAAGCATGGCTTGATCTCCGATGGCTATCATACTTTTGGTAGTTACATCGTATGCTATAATAGACGGCTGATTAACTACTATTTTTCCTTCGTGGATTATAAGGGTATTGGCTGTTCCCAGATCAATTCCAATATCAATTGTACCATTATTGAAAAACTTCATGCACTGGGACTTTTTGATTTTAGCGTACAGATCAAGGTTGAAGAGTTGCCTAAATCAATACCAACTGCCGGGGCAGTATCACCCCCATTAATTTTTAAACTAGTTAAACAATAGCCCTTTACTGCCAAATGGTTTGGGTTTTCCGGCACTATAACTTCCAGGATATCCTTAAACTCCTCTTTGAACCTATCCACAAGTTCTGGATAAAGTGCTCCTCCTCCTGATAAGTAAATTGCCTTTGCTTTGCTGAATTCCTTGTCGGTAAACGCTCTTTTTAAATGAGGAGAAATAATGTTGTCGTAGTATTTGTTTAGCACTTCAACCCTCATATCAGCAATATTTACTTTTTTGCGGTTCAAATATATATATCCGTTTTGCAGCGCCATGTCGAAATAACGGTCATTTTGCATGCCTGTGTACTCCTTATTGTTTAATTCATTTTTCAGCAAATCCACTGCATAGACAATTCCCGGCGCAGAGGAAGCAGCACGTTGAGTACCGAAATCACTGCTAGTTGAGCTAAACATTGTTTCAAACGTTCCATATCCAATGCTCAACATGAAAAAATCATCTTCTACTTTTTCGACCGTTCTTACCGCAACCGAAGCGGCAATCACTTCCGGTAAGATTTGGCCAAATTTCACCTCGATGATCATTTTACGCACTAATGAGTTGGAATAGGTAGAAGCATCATACTCTACCATGTGGTCTTTTATTAGGTTTTTTTGCGCTTCATCTCTGTTTATCCTATACGTCGCGAATGGAAACCCGGTAGTTACAGTGACTGGGTTACCTATTTTTGAACTTGTCAATAGGAGGGCAGATTTAAACAAGATGTTATAATCAAGCGAACCTGGAGAACAATTGATTTCCTTGTGAGGCATTATACCCTCATTTTCAGCTAATGCCCCGACAATATAAAATTTGTCCCCATGTTTAATTTTTAAACCCTTTTCCAGTTGATTGGCAGTTCTGTCCAAAATTGCAGGAGCCGTTTCAAATAGACTTGGAATGGATGTAATTTCAAATTCGATATTATTCATTTTTTTCAAACTTTTATTTTTTTTCAATTTTGATTTTTATAGTTTATGTGTAAAGCCAGGTGGGGAAAATGTATCTGTATCAGCAGTATTATTTTTAAAATCGGAGTATCATCATCAGCGAGATTAATCTGATTTTTCAATTTTTTTAAATAATTAGAATCTTTTCCTGAAGATCTCTAAACGATTTTTAAAATTTTTTTGAAAAGGAATCTACCTGATACCTACTTTTAAAATCCTAATTCAACAAACTTTTTTTTCAAACACCGAAACTTCAATTTTAGGCATTTTTGAAGTCGAATTCCGATATTACCACCCTACAATAAATTTTTTGGTTACTAAAATATTAAAAACTCAACTCGTTCAAATTCAAAGGTATAGATGAAAATTTTAGAAATAAATATATTATTATTTGCTGTTAGGAATTGAGAAATCTAAATAAAATAAAAAATCTCAGTTCGCAACTACAAAACTTACGAACGGTAAATGAAAAGATGTGCTTTGTAAATTAAATGAATTCATTTATCGGTTTTTTGAAATTTAAATTAGGACTTACTTTATCTTCAGATAATTTGGAAAATAAAATTTTCCTGATAGAATAAAATAATTATATTTAAAGATTAGGTCAATTAATTTTTCATCTTATTGAACTACCAGAATTTAAAAAATCAAGTTCATTTAATAGATTTTTTAAAAACTTATATACAGACA
>JBILPR010000430.1:0-3443 GCA_044373795.1 Algoriphagus sp.
AGGCATGAGCGGAAAATCCCGCTCCAAAGATGAGTTTACGCGGGTGAAGGATCGGTTTTTTGGCAATTGCAAGGAAATGGGTCGGGACGAAAAAGTCACTGCTGAAGTCTGGTATCAAATCGAAAGCTTCGCCGGATATTCCTTTGCCAAAGGACACTCGGCCTCCTTCGCGGTGGAGAGCTACCAAAGCCTGTACCTGAAAGCTTACTTTCCGCTGGAATTCATGGTAGGTGTGATCAATAATTTCGGGGGATTTTATCACACTGAATTCTACATCCACGAACTTCGAATGAACGGGGCCGACATCCAGGCTCCCCACATCAATGAGAGCGAATACCTTACCCGAATCACAGGAAAGACGGTTTATCTGGGATTTATCCATCTCAAGTATCTGGAGAAAACCAGCATCGACAAAATCCTGAACGAACGAAGGGAGAATGGAGACTTTCTGGGTTTGGCTGATTTTGCCGCACGAATGGACATCAGTCTGGAGCAATTACTGATTCTGATCCGGATCGGTTGCTTCCGGTTTACCGGAAAAACCCGGCAGGAATTGCTCTGGGAAGCCCACTTTATCCTGAACAAGCGGAAGGCGATTTCTGCCCCAAATGACCTGTTCCGCCAAAGCACGAGGAAGCAACCGACTGTACCCCAACTCGAAGAGATCGACATTCGTCAGGAAATCGTGGATCAGATCGACATCTTGGAGTTTCCGCTCGACTCTCCTTTTCACCTGATCAAAAATCAGAGTATCCAAGGGATCAAAGCCAGAGATTTGAAAGCCTGCCTTGGTAAAACTGTACAGATCATCGGCTATCTCGTCACGGTGAAGTACACACGCACGATCAAGGGAGACGTGATGAACTTCGGTACTTTCATCGATCGGGAAGGTGATTGGATCGATACGGTTCACTTCCCTCCCGTGGTAAAAAAATATCCTTTCAAAGGCCGGGCAATCTACCTGATCGAGGGAAAAGTCACTGCCGAGTTTGACTTCTACAGCGTCGAGGTGAGTAAGTGCGAGCGGATGGAATATTGGAACGCGGGAGATTAATGAATTTAAAATGGAGAATGAGGGGATTGAAAATTATAGGAAATAATCGAGAGCCTGGATTCAAGTAATTGACTTCCATTTCTGAGCAGAAATGCAAAAACTAGAAGCCTCCTACAGAAATAATTGATTTTGAAAAAAATCCGGATTAGAAGAATCAATTTAGGACAAATTACGTTATCTTAGAAGACAAATTACCGATTTTAGTCATGGCAAAGAAAATCTCCAAAGTCAGTGAGCCCTCTGTTGCGATTTATCAAAAAGCTCATGTGTCCGTTCAAGACATCCTAAGAATGGACGCTGACCAGTTGAATGAGCCACTTTCCCGAGTGGATGCCTTCCGCAATGGACTCGACAAAAGCTCTTTTGAAAGCTTCAAGGAGTTATCGGGTCTGGATTACAATACGCTTGCAGATGCGCTGGGAGTGTCAGCCAAGACACTGCAGCGCAAGGATGTTTTTGATACAAATCAATCTGAAAAGCTCTATGAGATGGCTGAGCTTTATGCGATTGGCATTAATTATTTTGGCCGGGAAGGATTCAGAAGATGGATGGAGCGCCCGCTTTTTTCACTAAAAAATCGAAAGCCGCTTGATTTGATCGATGTCTCAACAGGCATAGACCTCCTCAAAACTGAAATCATGAGGCTTCAGCACGGTATTGCTATCTGAGGGAAATGAAAATCTATCGGATCGCCTTAACGCAATATTGTGATACCAGCGGCGAAGGTGCCAAATTGTATGGAGGAAGGTGGAATCTCCCCGGAAATCCGGCGATCTATGCGGGATCGAGCATTTCGGTTTCCTTACTTGAAAGATTAACCATAGATCCCGAATTGTTTTCATCAGAGCGCCATATTTTGTACTCAGTGATGGAGATCACTATTTCTGACCATTTAATTTTTATTCCGGAAATGACTGATTTACCTTCGAACTGGAATGAAATTCCTGCCATTCGTGCGGCTCAGGAATATGGGACAAACCTGTTGAAATCCGGCATACTCTGCTTTGCTGTTCCATCAGTTGTGGATCCGAGTTCTTTGAATTATGTGATCAATCCCCTTTCTGAAAACTTCTCTCTGATGGAATCCAAAGTTTATCCGCTAGAGCTGGATAAGCGGATTATGAGGTAAATTTTACATTACGCCCTGATGTCAATTTTTTAGAATTTAATCCCAAAATAACACTTGCACCAAAAGTAAAAAGATCCATTCAAGGACAGGACAATCTATAGGATCGATGAAAAAGTCACTGCCGAGTTTGACTTTTCAGCATCGAGGTGAGTAAGTTCGAGAGAATGGAATGAAACCTAAACCAGCCTAATGAAGCCAAGCTTACACTATTGCGAAAGAAAAAGCGTTTGCATTAATTTTTCAATTTATAAACTACGGAATACTTCATGCCTGCGGATTGTTTACCTGGTCCAATTATTTCCTGTGGCTTACGTCCATCGCTGTAAAGGAGATATGTGTACTCAGTGATTTTCCCAGATGCAAAAGTAATATTGAAGGTATTATGAGCTTCAGGGTTGAAATTTTCTAAAAATCTGATCCCTATAAACAAGCGTTCCCTTGGTACCATGCTTATTTTCTTTGAAGATAAATCAATATAAAGTCGGTTTTCTAACTTACTCGTTACCAAGTATTTTTCCGAGAAATCAGTATAAGTAGCAACCGGAAAACCTTCTTCCGCTTTGACAACCACAGGCTGTACATAAAAGCCAGATGAATCCTGAGCCCATTCATAATTGAAAAACAATTCCAGTCCCTCTAACTCAATAGCTAATTTCTCTTCTGGGTTCACAAAACCCATCACAACAGCTGTTTTGCCATGTATCCTAGTAAGAGTTTCTCCATGTTTCTTGGAAAAATTTGAATATATCAAAAGCTTATCCGTAGGAACGATTTCTACTTGGTCTAATTCAATCACAAGGCTATCCTGACACTTTCCTTTGAAAGAAAGAAAAGCTATAAATACCATAAGAAGAGAAAGTCTTTTCATAGAATCCAAAGTCAACAAAGGGAGAGTTTATTTTCCTCTCCCCTGTTCAAAATCAACAGGCGATTTCCGTAATAGTCACCTCTGTACCGACAGTAATCCAAAGAAATTTCTGTTTACAGACTTGTTTAGTGACTAAACAAGAATCTCCCCCTCCTGTAGTTTCAGTGCTGCAATCCTGTCCAAAAGCTTTGGCATCGGCTTTGGAAGGGATTAAAAATAGGCCAAAGACCAAAAGGGTAAGCATACTCTTCGTGAAAATAGTTAGTTTCATAAAGTTAAGAAAATTGAAGTCTTTCGTTTCGCAAAATGCAGGGCGGAAAAAATTTAACCCTTAAAATCAAAAAATTGGCGCCAATCCTGATTTGAAACTAAAATACCCCCCCCCCAGACCA
>JBILPR010000431.1:0-3441 GCA_044373795.1 Algoriphagus sp.
TTTCTATTGACTAGAATTAATGGAAGAAATCTACTTTCCTTGAATAAAAAGTTGACTATAGAATTGATACATGGAAGCATATGGGAACACGAACAAAGCTTTGACCTATTGGGAATTAATCTTAGGCCAAGAGAAAATGAAAATTCAAGGTACTCCATCAACAGATTCTTCCAAAACCATGATAAGGTGTACAATATCCATGGTAAACCGATCGAAGAAATTCTTGCTTACGCGGAGGATAGGAAGGTCGAATACCTCGGGCTGACCCCATGGATGAAGGGTGATTATGGACATGTGATTGAGTTTTTAAGAAACTACCAACCCAGGTACTTGAAAAAAATATCCTTCTTTCATTTAAGAACGAACGATTTCCAAATGCTCTACAACCTAGTAAACCCTTAACCACACACTTCTATGATTTGGCTGATCTATATCCTTAATTTTTTTCTTTGGCTGATTGCCGGCGTGGTGATTGGGGTGGGTTTTAGTTCGCTGGGTTTGGGAATGATCTATTGTGTCCTTGGTTATATTTTCAGTTTGATCGTATTGAGGTTCAGTGACAATTTCGCTGTTTCTGAATTAGATCGATTAGCAAATCCGCCATTTTCAGTTTGGATTAAGCGAATGGTGTGGAGCAATAGCATCGCAGGCGTATTGGTACTGGTTTTTCTGGTAGTGATTTCCCTCTTTTTCTAATCCTGATCCCCTAGCGTATTGATTTTATCCCTCTTTAAAAAAAATGTCATACTCTTCCACTCTTCTTTATCTAGCTTCGGGACCCTATTATCCCGATTACGAAGACTTACCTTTTGACCTTTTGATTTTTGTGGATAAAAATCCAGAATTAAGCGCCAAATATCCCAAAGACAATCCACGGGTTCGCTTTATTGGAAAAGATGCGCTTGAAGCTATAGATGATCTGTACCAAGAGGGGATAAAAATTGACTGCCTGGTGTCACTTAATGAGGGCCTGGATGATGGTGGAGGTATTTATCCCATGTTATCCGGGTTTTTAATAGGTTACCTAGCTCCTCTATTAAACCCTAACTTTACCCTGATCTGCGATTTTAGCCATTATCAAGAGCCATACAGAACACCCATGGGGAAAATGGATTGGCCTGTAGTTAAACAAAAGGTATTAAAACCAAGCATGAAGGGGGATTTGAATCCACAGCAATTTTCCTACTCTCAAAGAACCGAGCCCTATCCAAATTTCGGCAAGGTTTATCGAATGCATAAAATAATGGTATCCACCTCGCTTAACTTTGAAAATTTCGATACCAATATATCGATCATACATGGAAGTATCTGGGAGCATGAGCCCTTTCTTGATTTGATCGGGATTAATTTAATATCAGATTACAAGCTCATCGGTGATGCTGGAAAAAATGCCCAAAACCCCAAAGAATTTTTCAAAGCCAAACCTAAAGTCTATGACCTTAATGGCCGGACTTTTCGGGAGATTATGGATTTTTGTAAACTTCATAAATTCGAACATATTGGTCTTTGCCCTTGGAAAGACGGAGATTATGCTGAGGTGATCGAATACCTCAGTACCCAAAAATTCAAGTTTCCCAGATCAATTACCTTCTACCATTTGAGTAAAAACGACTTTAAACAGCTCTATAAGCTAGCATATCAAGATAAAATACCAAATCGATGGATTGGTAAACCCCTTCCAATGCCGCTGTGTATATCCTTCGGTAGAAGAAAAGAGTGGAATAATTGGTTGCTGCTTTCTTCCTTAGAATTTCAGAACCATTGGGAAAACTTTGCTCTTTCTGCAAAGGCAGTAGAAATCCAATACGAGAGGGAAGCATCACCCCTCGACGATGTCAAGTTTTTGGAAAAGATAGTGGAAGACCTGGTCAAAAATAGAGGCTATGAATTGGTCACCTTTCCAGCTGTTTGCACCTACACTCATTCGTATGATGGTATCGAAAATCTGATTGAGGTAAAGGAATCGTTTGAGGTGATCTCCAGACAACCACAAATCCATCCTGATTATTTACTTTACTATTCCAGGAACGTGTATTGGGATATGTGTACAATTGACATATTTCGTAATTCTGAAAGTTTAAAGCAGTTGCTTTTAACCGAAATAAAAAACAGTATCGCGAAAAATCCAGAATTAGCGCCAATGGAAATACACCCCTTGGTTATTGAGAGGGTAGTGGAAATGGGCGCTGAACATCTTGAAATAGATCACTTAACCTTTATTGACCCTACACGATCGGAGGAAGGGTTGTCCAGTTTTTGGGAGGAATGGCTAAGCCCTGATTTTCTTAGTCGCAATCAGGAGAAAAACTCTTATCCTCCTTTCCCTAAATCAAATACTCCTTTTTAACTCTTGTAAAGTGATGGATACATTGATTGATGAATTTAAAATTTATACCAAAAATCTCACGAAACCCTTCTCAGTAGTTCTGGTAGGCTTGCCACTATCGGGAAAAGACACCTTGATTGATCGCTTAGGGTTGGAAAAAATCAAAATCCTTTCCAGAGATGGGATTATTGAAAGCTTATTTCCTGATAACAACTACCGGGAAGCCTACAGCTCTGTGGATTCCAAGGCGATTGATAAACTGTTTTTCAAGCAATTGGAGGAGGCAGTGTCTAAAAAGGAATCTGTTCTGTTCAATGCCACCAATCTAAGGGTCAAACGAAGAAGAAAAATCAACCTGAGACTTTCTTCGGACTATTTAAAACTTGCCATTCAACTGCCGGAAATCAGCATTGAGGAGTTTGAACAAAGAAATCAAAGCAGGGTAGAAACAACCGGAAAATATATTCCAATAAAAGTAGTGGAAGAAATGAAGGGGCTGTTTGAACCGGTAACCGAAGAAGAAGGATTTGATCAGATTTTCCGATTTTAAAAATTCCCGTATGGACCAGAAAACAGAAGTGAGGATGGTTTTGATGCTGCATGCCATGGGAAGTCTTTGGCTTGATCCAGAGCACCGGTGGCAGCATTTCAATTACTGCTTTCCCGATCCCAAAAAAGTGAGAGAAATGTCGGAGATGGCCAATCGATACACCAGTGATCCAAGCCTATACACCAGAAGGACATTGGACACCTATCACTCTTATTCTCAATCCCAACAAGAAAACCTGTTGGCAGAAATTGAGCAGGCCTGTAGTAGCTATCTCTATGCCTGGGATTTTCCATCTTCGACGAGGAAGTTGAAAGATATGGTAAGTAAATTAGGAAAATTGGTGAGCTAAGAAACATGCTTAAAAACGAAAAATTCAATAACCTTGACCGTAATCCATTGAACCCTGTAGGCATAATGCAAGGTAAAGACGATGAACTTCAAACAACAATCCGAGTACGTAGTGCGGCGCATTTCCAAAATGCAAGAATCCCCTTATTAAAACAACCTTAATGGAGAAAATTTCAACTCTTACTATCACTTAAAAGAATCGGAATAGTGCTATGGA
>JBILPR010000110.1:0-11803 GCA_044373795.1 Algoriphagus sp.
TGATCAGTTTCCAAAATTTCCAAAATGCCCAATATATTGGCTACTCTGGCTCTTAAGGAATGAGACTGCTGAAAAGCCAGGTCTTTTAAAAAGAAGTGATGCTCAAGCAACCAAAGCTGTTGTTTCTTTTTCTCGGAGATGTCAAAGATGCATCCCAAAATCCTCAATGGTTTGCCTTCCTCCGACCACTGGATGGTTTTGCCGTATCCGATAACCCAAAAGGTTTCATTTCCCTTTGAGAAAATTCTGAATTCCTTCCTTAAAGGCAGATTGCCATGTGTCTGGAAGTGTTTAGAGAGTTCCTTGACCAATTTGGAATAGTCTTCCGGATGGATGTGGTTTTGCCACGAAATATTCTTTTTCTCGGTTGCTTCGTCTTGAGAGTAACCAAGCATTTGGGCTAATCCCTGGCTGATATTGTCCGCTTTTTGGGAGTAATCAAATTCCCAGAATCCCAGTAACCTATCCTCTAAAAGACTATCTAACAGTTCGTTTTCATCTCCGGAGCGATCAAATAATTCTCCAAGTCCGATATTATAGGGTTTGACTGACTCAGTTGGGTGACCTATTCCCAGACAAGTACCAAAATCTTCTGAAATGAAGAAGAATTCCCATTTTGTAGGACTTATTGTTCCTTCTTGGTGGTTGATCTTCTGGAGATCTACTATGAAAGATTGATGAGAATTTCTCCAAGCTTTTTTGCGCTGGTTTTCATATTTTGCTATATCAGAAGAAAGAAAACAATCTGAGAAGTGAAGTGGCTTTTCTTTCTTATCAAAAAGTGAAGGGACTGGGCGAAGTCCGGAATCTGAGGATAATACATTCCCTGATTTGTCAATTGTCACCTGCAGAAAATACTCTGAAGAGATAGCAAACTTGCCCAGGGCCTGAATAGCTTCCAAATTATTCATTCAATAAAGGTAGAGTCTTTAATTAGTAAAATAACTAAAGACATTAAATATTATTTAAAATACAATAAAATATATATAAAATGAATTTAGGTTCGATGAATTTAAATAGGTCTGATTTTGGTCAGCCAGAAAACAGGGGAAATATCTTGTCAATAGAGGAGGCTTTTTGCTTATTGAAAGATTGGGTGAAAAACGAGAAACTCATCGTCCACATGCAGCAGGTGGGTCACCTGATGAAAAATTTTGCAGCCTCTAAAGGATATGATGAAAAAGACCAATACCGCTGGTATCTGGCTGGATTACTTCATGATGCAGATTGGGAAAAGTGGCCTGAATCGCATTGCAGAATGATTATTGAGGAATTGGAGCGCAGGAATATTGATCCGGAAATTATAAGAGCAATTGCCTCTCACGGGCCGAAGTATTTTGGAGTGGAACCAGTGACCGAGATGGATAAGATGCTTTATGCTTTTGATGAATTGAGCGGTTTGGTGCATGCGTATTCCTTAATGAGACCTGAGGGGTATTCAGGTATGGAAGTTAAAGGCGTGAAAAAACGTTTGAAGGATAAGACCTTCGCAGCTCAGGTAAGTAGGGAGGATATAGCTGATGCATCGCAAAAAGCAGGGATTATCCATGATGAATTGATTGAATTTGTAATTATTCATCAAATCAATGCTTTAAAGGAGTTGCAATAATAAGCCGTTGATTTGGAGGTGCTTAAATTAGAAGCATATTTTAATCAAGAAAATATGTTATTAAAAATTGGGATTAGCTTCTTGCTCATTATCATTTCTTTTTCCGCTCAAGCTCAGGAAAAAAGTCTTGATACAACCGCTCTAAGAATTCTTGATAGAATGAGTGGTCTTTTTGGTGAGATAAAATCACTTGGGTTTGTTTCTAACGTTTCAAGAGATGCTGTCTACGAAGAAAATTTTTTCATCAAAGAGTTTTTGTCCAGTAAGGTTATTATGGCCGGACCTAACAAATTTTCTGTTCGAATTCAGGGTGAAGGAAGAGAAGATTTATACTCTTACAATGGAAGTAATGTCTCTTATTATTCTTTTAAGGATAATATTTTTACAAAAGCAGAAGCTCCAAACAATCTTATTGAGACCTTAGATTGGCTGTATTCAGATTTTGATATTGAGCTCACCACAGCTGATATTTTATATCCCTCTTTTTCTCAGGAACTCGCAGAAACGATGAAGTATATAAGGTTTTTGGGAGTGACCATGCTCGAAGGAGAAAGAGTTTTCCACATTGGATGCGCAAATGATGCTGTCACCATTCAACTATGGATAAAAGATGACGCGTACTTCCTTCCTAAAAAAACCCTTATCACATACTTAAATGGGCCTTATGCTCGTCAGGATGAAACCGATTTTTCTGAATGGGTAATTAATCAGGAATACCCTCAATCTATTTTTGAGTTTATGCCACCTCCTGGAGCTCGGCAGATCACTTGGTTGAAGAAGAATTAATTGACTTTATAATGGGAAAAATGAAAATAAGTAAAAAGAGAAATTGGGTTTTCGTTCTTGTAATAGTTGCATTGTTGATTCTTCCTGATTTTGCAAATGCACAACGAATGAGGGCAGCATCTGGCGCAGGTGCTGCCGCGAGGCCTGCATCATCTAGACCTTTGAGTGCCAACTCCATGAGTAGACCTGTAAGCAGCAGACCGCAGACCAAACAGGCACCATCTCCAAGTCGACCGACTTCAAACGTCCGGCCTTCAAATTCTACTTCCAAGCCTACAATTAACGGAGGATCCAAGGGGATATCAAATCAGCAAACTCCTTCGAGCAAAGTGGGAAGTATTGGAGGAGACAAGTCCCCAACAACCGGGGTAAGACCTACTAGCGGCGATAAACTTAATAATAACTCTGGAAACAGACCGAATAACACCAATACTGTAACCAGACCAGGAAATAACAATTCAAATCGCCCTGGAAACAACGGAGGAAACAGACCTGGAAATAATATAAATATCGATAACAGCACGAATATAAATATCAATAATAATTTCAGGCCGGGAGGTAATATGAGCTATAGGCCTCCTCTCAGACCTTATCCAAGACCGCCTTATTTTTGGGGTGGATATGGGTTTTCATATTTCAGACCTTATTATTATCATCCTTTTACTCCTTATTACTGGGGTCCACTCTGGCATCCTTTTGGGTTTTTTGTGGCTACAATCGCAGTTACTGCAATTATTGTTTCGGTAGAGAATCAAAGCTACCATTATGACTCAGGCGTCTTTTATGTTCAGCAAAATGATGGTTATGTAGTGGTGGAGGCGCCTCAAGGAGCTACGGTAAAAGTGATTCCTGATGACTCAGATAATATCGAAGTTAGTCCCACTATAAATAACTATTATTACGGGGGTACTTTTTATGAGAAATCAGATGGGGGTTACACTGTAGTGGCACCTCCGGCTGGTGCTGTAGTAGATAAATTGCCTGCAGGTTCTGAAGAGGTGAAAATTGGTGAACAGACTTATGTTCGGTTTGGTGAAACTTACTATTTACCTGTCCAGGTTGATGGCAAAAACATGTATGAAATCGTACAAGTAGAGGAAGTTGAAGAAAATTAATCCGATAGACAATGAATCAAAAAAGGCAGCTTTTAGCTGCCTTTTTTGATTATTCATCCTTTTCTTCTATTGGATTTTGAACCGGTCTGAAGTTTCCCGCAGGAAGCGCGGCGACTGCTTCCTCTTTTTCATATGGGAAGACTTCGACGATCGGGCTTTCCACGATATCAGGGATACGGAAGCTAACAAGCATATTGCTTAGGCTTTCCTGAATCCTGTCAAACGCCTGCTTTACGTCTTCAGCAGTCACAATCATGTACTGAGTTACTTTCTTTTCTTTGCCGCTATCTGCGTCTGCTACGAGGTAAGTGATTTTGCATTTGTACCAGATGTCTGCGTCTTCGTAGAAAAAGACATCCACGATATTACTCTTGCTGATTCCAGTGACCTGGAAATCCCCCCGGATCTGAGATCCGAGCCGGTCATACAGGATTGCCTCAGCCTCGGTAAATGACACAGCATCTACCAGATATTGCTCTACCATATTCTTCAGTAGGCCTTGTTCATTTTCTTTTGCGTACTTGACTTTGCACAGAAACCAGGTTCTCATCTTATATCAAATTGAACTTGAAGTTAAATCATATCCATTGAAGGACAATGCTAATCTTTCCTAAAGTAATTCAATTGGCTAATCAGAATTCTCTAAGTTGTTGAATTACAAGCTATTTTTTTTGATTTCAGAAATTCTCAAATCAATTTAGTTACTTGATTTTTTGCAAATTGGGTGAATACTAGAAAAGCCGTAAATTATCCCCAATCCACGGCTATGAGAGAGAAAATTTTGTACAGTTTTCCGGTCCAGTTGTTTCTGCTTCACCTGCGGAAAAATCTTGCATTGATTCTTATTTGGGCCTTGTTGATAGGAATCATTCTTGAAAAATTCGGAGTTGTACTCGGAATTCCTTTTTTGTTTTTGGACCCGGAATATTTGCACGAAGTCTCTTGGTTGAGCTTCTTTTTGATGGGAATTGGTTTTTCTGTGCTGACGATGGCTTTTCACATGACTACCTATATCATGGATGGTCGTCAGTTTACCTTTCTTGCTTTGCTCAAAAAGCCCTTCATTCATTTCTGCGTCAATAATTCAATCATTCCTCTGATTTTTTACCTGATTTATATTATCCGATTTGTGAGTTTTCAATTAGATAATGATCTGGAAAGTAAGTGGCAAGTATTCTACTATTACCTTGGATTTTCGGGTGGAAGTATCACTTCCTATGCCGTGATTTTTGGGTATTTTGCGTTTACCAACAAGGATTTTTTTATTCTTTTTGCAGGGACTTTAGATAAAAGACTTAGAAAGGTCAGGATTTCCAGGGCCAATGTTTTAAGCCAATACAAAGACCAGAAAGTCAAAAAAAACAAGGTTCTTTATTTTCTGAACCTTCGCCTTAAGCCAGATCGCGTCCGATCTGATATTTCAAGATTTGAAGGAACTCAACTGCTTCGGGTCTTTGACCAGAATCACCTGAATTTATTCCTCATTCAGGTTTTCCTGATTTTGTTTGTTTTGTTTTTGGGCTTTTTCAAAGAGAAACCATTACTCCAGTTACCAGCTGCTATGAGTGGTACTTTACTTTTATCCATCTTGGTGATGCTTGTTGGAGCAGTGAGTTTTTGGTTGAGAAGCTGGTCGACGGTAGCTGTATTCACCTTTATTATTCTGGTAAATTATTTCTCAAATTTCTCTTTACTGAACAGACCTCACGAAGCATTTGGGATTAACTATTCTAAAGCTCCTATGCCTTACAACCTTCAAGAGCTTGATGAACTCCTTCATCCCGACACCGTCGCTAAGGACCGAAATCAGACTATTCGAATTCTTGAAAACTGGAAGAAGAAATTCAATCCGGAAACAAAACCCAAACTGGTGATGATTGCTGCGAGCGGCGGAGGTCAGCGAGCGGCACTTTGGACTCTAATTGTCATGCAAAACATCCATTCCATTGCAGATGGCGAAGTCATTCGACATACGGAGCTTTTGACAGGCGCTTCCGGTGGAGTTTTGGGAGAGGCATTTTTCCGAGAGATTTACCTCCGTTCCCTTTATGATCCGACTGTTGACCTTTCGGACAAAAAGTATCAGGATCAAATCTCCGCTGACAATCTCAACCCGATCATTTTCACTCTGTTGGTCAATGATCTCCTGATCCGCAACCAACATTTCGAATATAACGGCTACCAACATTTAAAAGACCGCGGATTTGCTTTCGAAAACCAACTGAATCTCAATACTTACGGTATTCTAGACAAGCCCATCTCAGCCTACGCAGAGCCGGAGTTTGCTGCAGATATCCCCATGCTTCCTGTTTCCACTCTTATCACAAATGATGGCAGAAAATTGGTGATATCACCTCATTCAATGTCTTTTCTTGGCACTTCAATGATGGGAAAACTTGGGAAAGAAGAGAAAAAACAATCCATCGATTTTAAGCGATATTTTGCAAATCATGGAGCAGATGACCTCCGATTTCTCACCGCATTGAGAATGTGTGCCACTTTTCCTTTTATCACCCCAAATATTCAGCTTCCAACTGATCCCGTCATGGAAACGATGGATACGGGACTTTCAGATAATTTTGGAATTCAGGATGCTCTTCGGTTTATGTACGTTTTTCAGGACTGGATCCGGGAAAATACCTCCGGTGTGGTCCTGATCACGATCAGAGATTCTGAAAAGTCTAAAGAAATTGCACCAAGTTTTCCTCCCAAGATCCTCGAAAAAATCTTTACGCCGTTCAAGAATATTTATTCCAATTGGGATAACGTACAGACAATTCAAAATGAGGTTTTATTCAATTACATGGCTGAATCGATGCCATTTGACTTGGAGAAAGTTGAGTTTGAATATGCTCCCGAAAAAGTACAGGACAAGAAGCTAACCGGCAGTCAGATTTCCATGCAAAGGGCATCTCTCAACTGGAGATTGACCGCGAAGGAGAAGAAATCGATTTTGACATCCATCCAAACTTTTAAAAATCAAAGTTCTCTTCAGAGGTTGAGAGCCCTGTTTGAGTTACAGGAAAAAATAATTGAAACTGACTCTGTTCAATAAAAAATGGGGGTTGAAATTCCAAGATTTCAACCCCTTCTTCAAAGCAATTTACTTAATAGGCCATTCCCCATTTTTTGTAGATGAAATGCATCAGCCAAGCCGGACCGATCATCAGAAACTGGATATCCTTCAGAAATGATGGTTTTTTTCCTTCGATTTTATGTCCGTAAAATTGAAGGATCCAGGCTATTACAAAAATCGCCAGGCTGATCATCCAGAGTTTTCCCGGAAAAGCAAGGTCGAGGAAATTTGCCAAAGCAAGACAAAGAGCCGAGAAAAATAACATTCCCAAAGCAAGAGGTCCCGAAAGTGTGAGATAATATATCAAGACCAAAGCCAGTGTTAGGGTTGCCCAATTTGCAAAATTGCCAAGAAATGGAAGGAATTCGGGAAGCGGGCCTTCCGGAATACTGAAAATCAGACCTGCCACACTGAAGAAAATGGATGGAACACAAAACCAGTGGATCAGCTTGTTAGTCTCATTTTGGTGGCTGAGCCCATATTCATGAAGTAATGCTTCAATTTTTCTCATGGTATTTTGGGATTTTATCTGTTAGATTGGATTCAAATTAACAAATCTCCATTTAATTGTTTTTTTGATTCAGGAAAATGTTCAGCTATTGGGAAAGTAAACACTTTTTTCACTGTGATTTGGCGGTGGTTGGTTCAGGTTTCGTTGGATTGTCTACTGCAATTCACTTCAAGAAAAAACACCCTAAAGCCCGGGTTTTAGTCCTGGAGCGGGGAGTTTTTCCAAATGGAGCAAGTACAAAAAATGCAGGATTTGCATGTTTTGGAAGCTTGACTGAGATTTTGGATGATTTCTGGCAAATGACCCAGGATGAAGTTCTTGACTTGGTGGAAAAACGATACAAGGGGCTCCTCCAAATCCGTAAAAACTTCGGGGATAAGGCGCTTGGCTTCAAGCATAACAACGGGTACGAATTGCTTGATGAGCAACTTGTTTCGGCTCTGGATCAGATGGGAGATGTCAATAAGCTTCTGAAGAAGATCTTTAAGGATGACGTGTTTTCCAAAGTGAAAAAGCCTGAAAAGCTTGGGTTCTCCGATCAGATCAAAGTGATTATAAAGAATAAATTCGAAGGCGAACTGGATCCCGGAAAGTATATGGATTCGCTTTGGGAAATGGCTGAAAAACTTGGAATCAGAATCCTTACCGGGATTTCTGTCCATGAAATAATGGAAGAAGAGGGGCGAATACTCGCTGAGTCAAATTCCGGCAAGGAACCTATGGAATTTGTAGCAGATAAAATTGCTATCTGTACCAACGCATTTACAAAAAAGCTTTGGCCACAATCTGACTTGGTCCCGGGAAGGGGATTAATCTTGCTTAGCAAGCCTCTTGATTTTGAGGTGCCTTGGAAAGGAGTCTTTCACATGGACAAGGGATACGTGTATTTCAGACAAGTAGATGGTAGATTACTGCTTGGGGGAGCAAGAAATAAGGATTTTGAAGGAGAAAAAAGTACAGAGTTTAAAGTGAATCCACAAATTAAATCACATCTCGAAAAATTAGCGAATGAAGTTATTTTTCCGGGAAAGAAAATTCAATGGGAAATGGAATGGACAGGAATAATGGCTTTCGGGCCTAAAAAGTCTCCTTTAATTCAGCAAGTTGGCAAAAAAACTTTCGCAGCCGTACGCCTTGGAGGGATGGGTGTAGCGATTGGTTGGGAGGTAGGAAAGGAGCTTTCAGGTCTTTTACACAAAATGTAAAGTAATTTTTTTTCATTAGATTCAAGCGTTAAACACACCAAACCCTATTAATGCAAGGACAGACTCGCGCTCCAAAGGTTTTTGACGCCCTTATTCCCCTAGCTTTTTTGATCATTCTCCTGGTAATCAATATTCAGGTTTTTGGAACAGACGGACTTTCAGGATCAAGTCAGATCGTTTTAATTTTATCTGCCGTGGTAGCTGCCGTGGTAGCCATTTATAGACTCGGCTTTAATTGGGCTACTCTTCAGGATGGGATCGTCAAAAGTATAAGCTCGGCGATGTCCAGTATTTTGATTTTGTTCCTGATAGGAGCCCTGGCCGGTACCTGGCTCCTGAGCGGAATCGTCCCTGCAATGATTTATTATGGTCTGCAGGTATTGACCCCTGGGATTTTTCTTTTTGCAGCATGCTTTGTTTGTTCAGTCGTTTCAATGGCAACAGGCAGCAGCTGGACCACCGTAGCAACTGTAGGTGTTGCCTTACTTGGAATCGGAAAAGCGCTGGGATTTGAAGAAGGAATTATTGCGGGAGCGATTATCTCCGGAGCCTATTTCGGGGATAAAATGTCTCCTCTTTCCGATACGACCAATTTGGCTCCTGCAATGGCTGGCACAGATTTGTTTACGCACATTCGATACATGGCTAAGACGACAACGCCATCTATGATAATTACTTTAGCCTTGTTTATTATTATTGGTTTCAATTATGAGACTAGCGGGTCAGTGGAAGATGTGAAAGTTATTTCTGCTGTGATTAAAGAGAAATTTAACATCTCAGGCTGGTTATTTTTAGTACCTGTTGCAGTATTAGTGATGATCGTAAAAAAAGTCCCAGCCGTCCCAGCTTTATTAGCAGGTGCATTATTGGGAGGTATTTTTGCTTTGATATTTCAGCCGGAAATAATCTCTTTGATTGCAGCGGAAGAAGGATCATTTGTCTACCAGGGTTTCAAGGCTGTTATGATGGCACTTTATGGAGAAATTAGCATCGTCACTACCAATGATGTGGTAAGTGAGTTACTAGTAACGAGGGGAATGGCTGGGATGCTGAATACCATCTGGTTGATTATTTGCGCGATGGTTTTTGGTGGTATAATGGAGGAAAGCGGGATGTTGAAAGCGCTGGCTGAAGCGATGATTCGAAAAGTACATAGTGTTGGATCATTGATAGCCACTACCGCTGCCACTTGTGTATTCTTCAATATCACGACTTCGGATCAATACTTAGCTATCTTGGTTCCGGGCAGAATGTATGCGGATGTTTACAAAAAGAGAGGGCTTAAACCAGAGAATCTCAGTCGTACGCTTGAAGATTCAGCGACTGTGACCTCCGTATTAGTACCCTGGAATACTTGCGGTGCCACTCAGGCATCGGTTTTGGGAGTAGCCACTTTGGCTTATGCTCCCTATTGTTTCTTCAATATCATCAGCCCTATCATGACCATTTTTTATGGGTATTTTAAAATTGGAATTGCGTATTACGACAAAGAAGAACAGTTAGCATGATTCCTTTTCAGATTACAAAAGAAGAAATTAACGAGCTCCCTCTCGGGCAATTTGAGGGAGAAATCTACCTCATAAATAAAGTTGAAGATGTGGAGGAAGTGGTCGACTTTCTTGGAACACAATCGATCATTGGCTTTGATACGGAGACAAAACCTGCTTTCCGCAAAGGGGTAATCAATCCTGTTTCTTTACTTCAGCTTTCAACCAAAACTCAGGCATTCCTATTTCGATTGAATGATATAGGATTTCCTAATGATCTCCGTACTCTCCTGGAGCGTGAACATATCGTGAAAGTTGGTGCTGCTGTTCACGATGATTTGAAAGGTCTGTCCAGGCTTACAGATTCATTCTATCCCAACTCATTTTTTGATCTCAATGATGAGTTGAAGAAGGTTGGATTTCACAATGTCGGAGTCAGGAATCTTTGCGGAATGGTCTTGAAAATGCGAATATCCAAGTCTGAGCAAGTTTCAAATTGGGAGGCGACGGTTTTGACTGAAAAACAGCAGCGCTATGCAGCGACGGACGCATGGGCTTGTCTGGAGATTTTTCAATTGTTAAAAAAAGAGGGCTACCTCGACGAGTTGTTCAGGAGCTGATCAGGTCAAGTCCTTTTACATCTGTCAATCCGGTAAGTACTGTTTCCTTTATTCCTTCCCGAAATTCCATTTGCATTTTGCAATCCAGATTCATTTCCTGAGAAAGGATTTGCAGCTCGTAAGATTTAACCAACTTCATTACTTCATTCATCGATGCGTATGGAAATCGAATCTCAACTTCTGACTTTACTTGTTGTTCAATGATTTCTGACTCTTCAATCGCCAAGGCAGCGGCTTTTTTGTAAGCCTGAATGAGGCCACCCATTCCTAGTTTTGTGCCTCCAAAATAGCGGACAACCACGATCAAGCTATTGGTTAAGCCTTTGGACCGGATTTGTCCGAGTATCGGATCACCTGCGGAATGGTTGGGCTCTCCGTCGTCAAAAGACCGGAAATGATCACCGTCTTTTCCCAGTACCCAGGCAAAGCAATGATGGCGTGCATCGAAATAAGTTTTTCGAAGTTTCGCCAGATGTTCTCTAATATCGTCTTCTGATTTCACCGGAAAAGCGAAATAGTAGAATTTGCTGTTGCGCTCCTTGAATAAACCTTCGCAAGGCTTTGAAATTGTAAAAAATGTATCTTCAAATGCACCAGCATCCTTCAGATTTGACATGCGCTGATCTTCTTTGGTAGGATGCGAAAATAGAAAATTAACCTGTAGGTAACCTTAATTCAAACTGAATTATCTTAATTTTAAGAAAAGCGGAGCTAAAACAAATGCCTGAGAATTTGATTAATAAAGATCCATTTTTGATCCAGTTACAGGGAGAGTCCACTCCAACCGGAGAATTGCATTTCTGGGAAAATGAAGAGTTGTTTCCGCAGGGAATCATGCGATGCTTTTGGATTTCCAGAGTAAATGAAGGTGAGACCCGTGGTAATCATGCACATTGGAAAGAATCCCAAGTTTTGGTAGCAATCAGCGGATCGATCATGATTGAAGTTGAAAATATTGAAGGGGAGAAATGGAATTTTCAACTCTCAGGATCTGGAGATGGACTTTTTATCCCTCCGATGAATTGGGTAGTAGTTCGTTTTACGCCAGATGCTGTACTGCTTGGATTATCAGATCTGGCATTTTCAGAAGAAGATTACATCAGAGACCGCAGCTATTTTGGAAGCCTTAGAGCAAAAAAACACTGAATCCTATCAACTCAAAGTAGTCTCCTCCTCGGAAGAGAAATGGGATTACTTCCTGAGGAATTTTCCGATTTTAGCATATTCGGAGCGATTGGATTCTCTTTGGGTAAAAAAGGAAAAAATAAGAGCGTCCATCTCTTTTATGATTTCCAAGGAAAGAGAAGCTATCTCTCTTCCGCAAGTTTCGTTTGAAGGATTTTGGCTGGAGGAAAACTTGAATTCAGACGCTTTAGAAGGATTTATCATTGCAG
>JBILPR010000432.1:0-3438 GCA_044373795.1 Algoriphagus sp.
CCTGGATTACGCAAGCAAGCATGGCTTTATTGATATTCCGGATACTTCCGGTACGAATATCGGAGCTCAAATCATTGATACCGCACTTTTCGAAAAAGACGAAATCATCCCCGGAGTGAAATTGGGGGAGAAAGGCGCAGTGAGTCCTGTAATCGTGGTAATGGATTATGCATTCGGCGAGCAAGCTTACGAGTGTTTCGATGAATTGCTAAAAGCATATCAGAAGGATGGGAAGGATATTCCTCTGAATGTAATTTCCACTTCTATCATGGGAAAAGCAGGAATTCTTTACGGAGGCAAAGGAGATTTGATGATCCCTACCGCCCATGTTTTTGAAGGGACCGCAGATAATTATCCTTTCAAAAACGAACTGAAAAAGTCGGATTTTGAAGGATACGGGTTGGGAGTATACCAGGGATCTATGATCACTGTTTTGGGGACCTCCCTACAAAACAAGGACATCCTGACCTATTTCATGAAGTCTTCCTGGAATGCAGTCGGTCTGGAGATGGAAGGAGCTCATTACCAAAAAGCGATTCAATCTGCTTCGAAAATCAGAAGAAGCATCCGTTCAAATGTGAAAGTTCTGTATGCTTATTACGCTTCAGATAATCCGCTCGAATCAGGAAGCACACTTGCCTCCGGAGCACTCGGTATGGATGGAGTGAGGCCTACTTATCTGATTACCTACAAGATTCTGGAAAAGTTATTTGCGAATAAATAGAAAATGGGAAGCAATCGCTTCCCATTTTCATTTATTGAAGTTTTGAATTGATCGGTGGTGGTCCCGGAGGAATGATTCCTTTATAGACATAGTCACCTTTTTTCTCTTTGAATTCGGCTTTAATCTCAGTTCTGAGTGCTTCGTTTTGGTAAAGATCCACCATCGTCATTGCCAAAGCTTTCGCAGCATAGCCCATTCCTTTGTGCCCAATGGACATTCCGCCGCAAGCAACCACAGCCCAAGAATGCCAAGGTGTTCCGTTAGGTGCAGTAGTAGCACTCAAACTGATGGTTGGCACATTATAGCTCACATCGCCCACGTCAGTAGATCCGCCCATGGAGTGTTCCATTGTTTCTTCCAACGGTTTGATCTGAGAAACCAATCCAATTTGGGGCTTGAAAGTGCTTTCCTGAATTTTCTTTGCAAAAACCTGCTCCTCGTCTGTGTATGCAATAGGTCCCAAAAGTTCCAGGTTCTTTTGCAAAGCCTCTGAGCCTTTTCTGTTGATCAGCATTTCATGAACACCTGAGACAAGGCTCACTTCATGAGTTACGTTTGCCATGATGGCTGCGCCTTCCGCCATTTTCTCCACTTGCTTCCACACCGGCTCTAATCCGGAGCGACTTGAATCGCGTACGCGAACCCAGATCCTGCTATAATCAGGCACCACGTTTACAACTTCACCTGCGTCTTGTATATGGTAATGGATTCTTACAGTAGGCTTCACATGTTCTCTGAAATAGTTAATTCCGTTTGCATAAATCTCCAACGCATCACCTGCGCTCCGGCCGTTCCATGGATCTGCAGAGGCATGCGCAGCCTGACCCTTGAACTCCACAATAAAATCAACCAATGCCAATCCTTTTTGTGCGTTCACTTTGGTCTCATCACCTGGATGCCAGTCCATCATGATATCTACATCATCAAACAGACCGGCACGAATCATCCAAAGTTTGCCAAAGAATTTTTCCTCAGCAGGTGTTCCATAGAATCGGATTGTGCCTTTGATTTTACCCTCAGCTATCAAATCCTTAATAGCAGCAGCAGCGCCAAGAGAAGCCACTCCGAATAGGTTATGCCCGCAACCATGACCCGGTGCTCCGGCGTGAAGCGGATCTTTGAATGGAACCTTGTTTTGAGAAAGTCCGGGTAGCGCATCAAACTCACCCATGATTCCGATGATCGGTAATCCACTTCCATATTCTGCAACAAATGCAGTAGGAATCTCAGCAACACCGCGGGTTACTTTGAATCCCAATTCTTCCGCATAAGTAGAAAGGGCAGCAGAAGATTGACTTTCGCGGAAAGCAATTTCTTCAAATGACCAGATTTTATCACTCAGGTTTGTCAGGTTAGCATAGCGCTGATCCACGCTCGTGGTCACCTGGGTTTTGAGTGGATTTGGTTTTTCTTTTTTCTGCGAAAAAGAAGGATAACCAGCTGATCCACTTAATAAAATAGATAAGGCTATGTGTTTTATTTTCATTGAGTTATAATTTTATACTGTTTTACACTTTTCTTCCTGTAGAGGAATTTTCATTTGAAACCGGCTGGAAGACCGAGGAAATCCAAATTCAAACGTTTCTCCCTATCATCTTTCGTCCGATCCACCTGTTAATATTTTTACCAACTGATTCCATAATCTTCTCCATAATTACTTGAGCCACCCCACAATGTACCGTGCTTCCAGTCAAACCAAATCGCGTTGATTGGTCCGGAAGTTCTTGGCCAGAAATCCATCAAATAGCCTTTTTTCTTCAGTTCACTTCTGATCCAGCTTGGAGTGTCTTCCCGAAGAGTAATTGCTCCCGGCTTGATTTCATGCGCTCCGAAAGAACTCTGCATTTGATAGCTATTGAAGTTTGCAGCTTCGGCAGCTTCCTGCACGTTCATGTCGAATTCGAGCACATTCAGGAAAAACTGCAGGAGATTTTGATCCTGAGAATCTCCGCCCTGAACGGCAAAAGCCAGGAATGGCTTACCCTCTTTCAGCGCCAAACTCGGAGTCAAAGTAACTCGTGGACGCTTGCCAGGCTCAGGAAGGTTGTAAGGATTTAGCTTTTCGTCGAGTACAAAACTCTGCATACGCTGACTTAATCCCACTCCTGTATTTCCTGCTATAACTGCGGGAACCCATCCGCCACTTGGAGTAATCGAAACTACCCAACCTTCAGCGTCTGCTGCTTCCACGGAAGTTGTTCCTCTTTGAAATTGCTCCAGAAAAGGATCGTTCAATCCCTGAATCGGCAAACCCGGATTATTGATAGCTAGAGTTTCTGATTTGGATTCGAGCAAGTTTTTGAAAGGATTTGTTCCTCCCTCGAAAGGATAAGGATCGCCCGGGCCTATTTTAGGGTCATTTTTATCACCGATCAGTTTTGCTCTTTCTTTTGCATATTCCTTCGAAAGCAAACCTTTGATGGGTGATTTTGGGTCGAAAGCCGGATCTCCATAATAGAAATCCCGGTCAGCGAAAGCAAGACTCATCGCCTGATAAACTGTGTTGATGTAATTAGCCGAATTGTACCCCATGCTTTTCAGGTCAAAATTCTCAAGAATGTTGAGTGACTGAAGCAAGGCCGGACCTTGTGTCCATTCCTGCATCTTATAGACATCGATTCCTTTATAGTTGACATAAAGAGGTTCTTCGATTTTCACTTTCCAGTTAGCTAAATCAGCTTCTGTGAAAAGTCCGCCTTGTTCTCTTGTTCCTC